>NZ_JBIYSM020000002.1:0-159119 GCF_044759095.2 Brevibacillus soli | reverse complement strand
GGATTGGTTCAGGGAGAAGGGTATCCCACAATGTGATTTGCTCGTTACGAAGTTTTAACATAATCGCTCACCTCAAAAAGGATTTTCGAGGAGCACTGTTGAATTTCTTTAAGAAGAAAGGAATTCAGTCCCTCTTTTTGGATGTATTGCCTCGTCAACAACTACTTCCATTTAGAGAGCTGAATTCCTTTTGTTTTTGACTTACCCCAGGAATTTTTCAGGGGAAACTAGCTAATGCCGGGTGGGTTTTCTTATATGTGTTTCGAATGCGATCTTCGGCGCCGTCATTGTTGTCATCGATGTACCACCATGCTGAGAGGATCGAATGACAGTAAGCCCACTCTTTTCTTATGAAAAGTGGATTGGGAATTGACGCCATTTCCGTTTTTAAGTAAAATTTTTAATCTGACTCTCTGGAAAGGAGTGAGGATGTGGTTTACTGGCGAATTATCCAGAAAAGCTATCGTCGCAATCTTCAGTATCGTTTGTCCCATTTCATCAACAACATCGCCAGTTCCATCTTCGGCCTGGTCTTCATCGCCATTTGGGCAGGGGTGCTGGAAGGGCGGGAAGCTGACAGTCCCTACAGCATGGAAACGATGGGACACTACATAACCTTAAGCCAGTGCGTCCTATGGGTCAGTACCTTTTTGACACCAGGTCTGGGAATCCAGACCGGCGTCAGGAGCGGGGCAGTCAGCCTGGATCTGATGCGGCCGGTCCATTACTTTCTCTACGTCATCAGTCACGAACTGGGCAAAGTCGGGTACAACGCACTCTATCGCAGCATCCCGATCGGCGGCGTCCTTGGCCTGTTCGTCGGTTTTTCCTTCCCTGATCAACCCGTCACATATCTCTTGGCAAGCCTGTCGCTGCTGCTTGCCGTCTACCTGGGCCTTCTATTGTTTTTCCTCACCGGCATCACTTCGTTTTGGACGACGGAAATTCGCTGGGCCCACTACATCGTGATCACTCTGATCTTTGGTCTCGGAGGTCAAATGATCCCGGTCAACCTGCTCCCCGGATGGCTTGGAGAGATTGCACCCTATTTACCGTTTGCGGGAGTTTTGTACTATCCCGTGATGATCTATCTGGAACAGGTTTCGCCATCCGGATTGCTGATCCAGCTGGGCTGGGGACTCGCGCTGACCATCGCCGCGTTGGCGGTTACACAGAAAGCCCGCCGAAAAATCGAGATTCAGGGAGGGTAGCATGTTTCAACTCTATCGCAAGCTGATCGCCGCCAGCATTCGGGCGCAAATGCAGTATAAATTAAACTTTCTCACGACAGCGGTGACCACCGGACTGATCATGGTCATCGACTTTTTCATTTTGTCCGCCATTTTGTACCGCTTCGATCACGTAAAAGGGTGGAACCTGTACGAAGTGGGCATGCTGTACGGATTGTCCTCAGTCGCCATGTCGCTCTATCGGATGTTTGCTCCGGAGATTCACGACTTTGAACGCTATATCGTCCACGGCGAGTTTGACCAGCTGCTGGTGCGGCCCGTGCCGCCGCTTGTCCTACTTCTCACCAGAAACCTGGAGCTCGGCCGCATCGGCGGAATCGTTCAAGGGCTTGCCGTCCTTTTGGTTTCGATCTATGGGCTATACCAACTGGGGTGTGAACTGTGGGGAATCCTGCTCTACATCCCGGTGGTGCTCGTATGCGGTCCGGTCATCTTTTTTTCCATCTCACTCTGTACCGCAACCGTGGCGTTTTGGTCGTCCCAGCTGAAAGAGCTGCAAACGTTTACGATTTACGCGCCGGCCAACGCCTCCCATTATCCCAACAGTCTGTATCCCGGATGGCTCAAGCTGCTCTTTTTCTCTGTCATTCCGATCGCGTATGTCAACTACATGCCGATGCTTTATCTGTTGCAAAAAGGCGGGGAGTGGTACTACCTGCTTCTGACGCCGCTTGTAGCCGGCGTGGCACTGCTCATTGCTTACCGCTTTTGGACGTTGGGCATCCGTCATTACCACAGTACCGGAAGCTAGGAGGTTTGAACATGATTCAAGCTATGGAACTAGGCAAGTCGTTTTTTCTCTCTCCGACCAGAACGGGTGCCTTCGCGTCGCTGCGTTCCCTGTTTGCCCGTGACCGAAAAGAGGTGAAAGCGGTGGACGACGTCTCCTTTTCCATTGCGGAAGGAGAGTTTGTCGGTTACATTGGACCAAACGGCGCAGGCAAGTCTACGACGATCAAGATGCTGTGCGGGATTCTGCATCCCACCCGCGGTCGAATTGAAGTTGCCGGATTCAGTCCGCAGGAACAGCGGCAAAAGGTGGCCCGGATGATCGGGGTGGTGTTCGGCCAGCGTACCCAACTCTGGTGGGATCTGCCCGTGCGTGATTCGTTTGAGATCCTGCAGGCGATGTACAAGATCGATTCGGTTTCGTACCGCAGGGCGATGGAGCGCTACAACGAGCTGTTGGACCTGCAGGATTTTCTCGATACACCCGTGCGAAAGCTTTCTCTGGGACAGCGAATGCGCGCCGATCTGGCTGCAGCTCTCCTGCACAATCCGCCGATTCTGTTTTTGGACGAGCCGACCATAGGTCTTGATGTGGTGGCCAAGGGAAGAATCCGTTCCTTTTTAAAAGAGGTGAACAAAAGCGAGAAAAAGACGATCCTGCTTACCACCCACGATATGGACGACATCGAACAGCTGTGTGACCGGATCATCGTCATCAATCACGGAAGGAAGATCCTCGACGGCAGCCTGTCCGACCTGCGCGGGCAGATTGGACTGCCCAGCATGATCGAAGTGGAGTATCGGACGGAACCCGTCGTCGCTCCTGTTGAGGGTGTAGAAAGGATCGAGCGGAACGGAAACAAGGTAACGCTGTATTTTGACAAAAGCAGGACCACGTCGCCCAAGCTATTGGCAGAGCTGGGCAACTGGGGGGAACCGCTGGATATTCAGATGAAGGAACCGGATATTGAAGAAGTGATTCGCCGGATCTACTAATAGAGGATGTTTAAAAAGTCCGGGAAACATTGCCGTCGCATCTCTTCGTTGCGTCGTCGCTCCGCTGCTCGCGTAGACGTACCTACGCTCCGCTGCGCAGCACAGGACGTGCAAGTGTCGGCGTGGCCCCAGGACGGGGAGCTCTTAGCCGACCTCGCGACTTCCGCGCCTCGATCTACTTGGCTCTGTTTGTCCTCCTTTTTAAACGCCCACTAAAAAGGTTGTTTTTCCCTCGCTTCTCCCCTATACTATGTTTAGTACCTGGTATTAAAAACTGATCGCAAAACATATCTTATGTAGTGATGAAGTGTAGGGGGTGTCAACAATCGCCCGCATGCCCAAAAAAGACCGTCAATTCCGGCTGGTTCAGTCGCTGCAGGAAAATCCCTTCGCCACGGACGAGGATCTCGCAGAGTTATTTCAGGTCAGTATCCAAACAATACGTCTAGACCGACTGGAACTGGGGATACCGGAATTGCGCGAGCGAATCAAGTCGGTTGCTGAAAAAAGTCTGGATCCCGTCAAATCGCTTGGTATTGATGAAGTGATTGGGGAAGTGATTGACCTTCAGCTTGACGATCAGGCGATTTCCGTGCTGGAAATCAAGCAAGAACACGTCTTTTCACGGACGCAGATCGCTCGTGGACATTATATATTTGCACAGGCAAACTCTCTTGCAGTAGCGGTCATCGACGCGGATGTGGCATTGACGGCAACCGCCCGCATCCGTTTCATCCGCCCCGTCAAGCTGGGAGAAAAGCTTGTAGCCAAAGCTGTCGTACGCAGCGCAAATGGCGATGAATGCAAAGTGCGCGTCGAGACCAAGGTACACGGAGAACTGGTCTTCACAGCCACGTTTCGCGTCGTTCGCATGTCCGGCGTCGCCGAGCGTCAGTGATTGATCTGGTAAGGAGGAAATTCGTTTGCGTATTGCATTGGATGCGATGGGCGGTGACAACGCGCCGCGCAGTACCGTTTTGGGTGCTGTGCAGGCCGTTTCTGCCGATCCGTCAATAACGGTGGTGCTGGTGGGTGACGAACAGACGATTCGCTCGCACTTGCCTGCGGAACTGCCCAAGGGGATTGAAATCCACCACACGACAGAAGTGATTGAAGCTGACGATGAACCCGTGCGTTCCGTACGAAGAAAGAAGGACTCTTCTTTGGTCGTGGCAGTTGAACTGGCTCGACTAGGAAAAGTGGACGCAGCCATTTCTGCAGGCAACACCGGGGCCTTGATGACTGCGGGAACGCTGTATGCAGGACGCATGGAGGGCATCGAACGTCCGGCCCTCGCCGCATTTATCCCGAACGTAAAAGGCAGAGCCACCCTGACGCTGGACGTGGGTGCCAACATGGATGCAAAGCCTCATCACCTGCTTCAGTACGCCGTCATGGGCAGCCTTTATGCGGAAAAAGTGCTGGGTTTCGAAAACCCGTCCGTGGGGCTGCTGAATGTCGGTACGGAAGAGGGCAAGGGTAACGAGTTGACCAAGGCTGTCTATCCGATGCTGGCTGAAACGGGCCTGAACTTCGTGGGCAACGTGGAGTCTCGTGATGTGATGCAGGGGGCGTGCGACGTCCTCGTGTGCGATGGCTTCGCCGGTAACGTGCTGCTCAAGTCCATCGAAGGAACGGCTTCCACGATCTTTTCGCAGCTGAAGCAGGAGTTCTTTTCCAGTTTCTTGAATAAGGTAGCAGCGGCCATCCTCAAACCAAGTCTGATCCGCTTCAAAAACCGGTTGGATTACGCCGAATACGGCGGAGCTCCGCTGCTGGGCTTGCGCCATCCGGTAATCAAGGCGCACGGTTCGTCAAACGAACGGGCTATCAAAAACGCCGTCGCTGTTGCGGCGCGCTTCGTCAAACACGACGTCAACGGCTTTATTCAAACCGAATTGATCAAATACGCACCGAAAGAAAAAGAAAGTGAGTGAGGACGATGATGGGATTGCGTTCCGTGGGAATTCTGGCGACTGGTTCATACATGCCAGAACGAGTACTGACCAATTTTGATCTGGAAAAAATGGTGGAGACCTCGGACGAGTGGATCGTGACCCGTACCGGTATCCGCGAACGCAGAATCTGCTCTCCTGAGCAGGCTTCTTCCGACCTGGCTTACGAAGCGGCGAAGAAAGCGCTGGCCAAAGCAAACATCAGCGCGGAGGAGCTGGACATGATCATCGTGGCGACGGTGACGCCTGATATGCCGTTCCCATCCACCGCATGCATCCTGCAGGAGAAGCTGGGGGCAAAAAAAGCGTCCGCGTTGGATGTTTCCGCTGCGTGTACCGGATTCCTGTACGGAATCGCTACCGGCAGCCAGTTTGTGGCCAACGGCATGTACCGATACGTCCTCGTGGTCGGAGTGGAGACACTTTCCAAGATTACGAACTACGAAGACCGCAATACATGCGTGTTATTTGGAGACGGCGCCGGCGCAGCGCTGCTGGGTCCCGTTGCGGAAGGCTACGGCTTCCGGGCTTTTGAGCTGGGGGCGGACGGTTCCGGCAGTTCGTTGCTTTGCCAACCGGGGGGGGGCTCTCGCATCCCTGCTTCTGCGGAATCGGTTGGACAAAATCTCCACTACATTTCCATGGCGGGAAAAGAGGTATTCAAATTTGCCGTGCGCGTGATGAACTCCGCAACGGAAGCGGTTCTGGAGAAATCAGGAATTCATAAGGAAGAGATCGACCTGTTGGTACCTCATCAGGCAAATAAACGAATTATTGACGCGGCCATCCAGCGTTTTGGACTGTCGGAAGACAAGGTAGCGATCAATCTGGATCGCTACGGCAACATGTCCTCTGCGTCCATCCCGGTAGCCTTGGATGAGGCGTTGGAAGAAGGGCGCCTGAAAGAAGGGGACAATGTCATCCTTGTCGGATTCGGCGGAGGTTTGACGTGGGGAGCAACCCTTTGCAAATGGTCGACAAACGAGCACGTGTAAGGATCGGAGGGAGTATCCACCATGAGCAAAGTCGCATTTGTTTTTCCGGGACAGGGTTCGCAGTTTGTCGGCATGGGCGCCGAGTTGGTGCACCAGTCCTCGGCAGCCAGAGACATTTTTCAACAGGCTGATGAGGCGTTGGGATTTTCATTATCCACGCTTTGTTTTGGGGGACCGGAGGAAGAACTTCGTTTGACGGCCAATACTCAGCCGGCCATTCTTACCATGAGCATGGCCGTATTGGCGGCTCTTCGCGAAAAACTGCCTGCTTACGTACCGGACTTCGTTGCCGGTCACAGTCTTGGGGAATACTCCGCGCTGACGGCTGCCGGGTCTATCACCTTTGCGGATGCGGTAAAGACCGTGCGTGCCCGCGGACAGTTTATGGAAGAGGCAGTACCGGCTGGCCAGGGGGCCATGGCTGCTGTTCTGGGATTGGAACGGGAAGCCCTTCACGCTGTATGTGAAGACGTGACGGCTTCGGGACATCCGGTGCAGTTGGCCAACCTGAACTCGCCGGGTCAGATTGTCATCTCCGGTTCGGCAGAAGGTGTAAAGCAGGCGGGGGAAAAAGCAAAAGCGTCCGGAGCCAAACGGGTATTGCCGCTGAACGTAAGCGGCCCGTTCCACTCCAGCCTGATGCAGCCGGCAGCAGAGAAGCTGCAAAAAGTTCTCGCCGGCGTCGACGTGAAAGACGCTTCTGTACCGGTAGTTGCCAACGTGACTGCCCGTCCGGTGTCGGAGGCAGGCGCCATAGTGGAAAGTCTGGTACAACAGGTGGCTTCTCCGGTGCTGTGGGAAGATTCCGTCCAGTGGATGGTGGAACAAGGCGTCACGACATTTGTCGAAATCGGTCCGGGCAAAGTGCTGGCTGGACTGATCAAGAAGATCGCGCCTGCTGATGTCGCCATTTATTCGGTTCAGGACATGGAGTCGCTAGATGATGTGGTAAACGGAGGGGTTTTATGCTAAGTGGAAAGACAGCCCTGGTAACCGGCGCATCGCGGGGGATTGGAAGAGCGATTGCGCTTCGTTTGGCGGAAGCGGGGGCCAATGTCGTCGTCAACTACGCGGGAAGTGAAGCGGCTGCCGCGGAGACGGTGGCGAAAGTAAAGGAACGGGGTCGCGACGCGATCATGATCAAGGCCAATGTAGCCAGTGCGGAAGAAGTAAATGAGATGTTTAAACAAGCACTCGATCACTTTGGAAGCATTGACATCCTGGTTAACAATGCAGGGATCACTCGCGACAACCTGATCATGCGGATGAAAGAGGAAGAGTGGGACGAAGTAATCAACACCAACCTCAAGGGCGTGTTTCACTGCATCAAGGCGGCCACTCGTCCGATGATGAAACAGCGTTCCGGCAGCATCATCAACATCACCTCTGTGGTGGGTGTGATCGGCAACGCAGGACAGGCCAACTACGTGGCTGCAAAAGCGGGGGTAATCGGTCTGACCAAGACGAGCGCCCGTGAGCTTGCATCCCGCAACATCAGGGTTAATGCGGTGGCGCCAGGCTTTATCGATACCGATATGACGCTGGGCCTGCCGGAAGAAGTAAAAACCGCCATGCTGGGACAAATTCCGCTGAACCGTTTGGGACAGGCGGACGAGATTGCCAAGGTCGTCGTCTTTCTCGCGTCGGATGCGGCCAGCTACATGACAGGGCAAACCCTGCATGTGGACGGCGGCATGTACATGTGATTCACGCCCGAAGGGGAGAAACGGAGTTTTCACGCAATACGGGAAACTGGTTTTTCATGGGCTCATCCACTATAATACTTGGAGAGGGGGTGAAGCAAAATGGCAGATACATTTGATCGTGTGAAGAAGATCATCGTCGACCGTCTGGGCGTAGACGAATCCAAGATCACGCTGGAGGCTTCCTTCAAGGAAGATCTGGGCGCTGACTCCCTGGATGTAGTGGAGCTCGTGATGGAACTCGAAGACGAGTTCGATATGGAGATTTCCGACGAAGACGCTGAAAAGATTTCTACTGTGGGTGAGGTTGTAAAATACATAGAATCTCACAAGTAGATAAGATTGCAGTGGAAGTCCCGTGCGATGCGGGACTTCTCCCTTCACAACGAACCTGTTGATCTGCATTTTTGCTGCTCTTTTTTCATATGGTTTCATGGCATAAAAAGGAAGCAGATAGCTGATTTTATATAGAGGTGAATCGTGATGAAAAGAAGAGTGGTGATTACCGGCGTTGGTGTCATTTCTCCGGTGGGAAACGATGCCGATACCTTCTGGAACAGCTTGCTGGAAGGCAAGTCTGGCGTGGATCGTCTCACAGCATTTGATGCGTCCGATTATCCCACACAGATTGCAGCCGAAGTGAAAGACTTCGATCCGGAAGCGTTTGGCATCGACAAAAAGGAAGCGCGTCGCATGGACCGCTATGTTCAGTTTGCGATGGCGGCAGCGAAAATGGCGTTGAAGGACAGCGGCTTGGAAATCACGGGAGAGCTGGCTGAGCGTACAGGGGTATACATCGGTTCTGGCATCGGCGGCTTGGGTACATGGGAAGAGCAGCACCAGGTTCTGCTTGAAAAAGGTCCGCGCCGCGTGAGTCCGTTTTTCATTCCGATGATGATTGCCAATATGGCCTCGGGAGCGGTTTCCATGGAATTTGGAGCCAAGGGACCGACATCTTCCGCCATCACTGCCTGTGCAACCGGTACCAATGCCATTGGGGATGCCTTCCGCCTGATTCAGCATGACTATGCGGACGTGATGATTACGGGCGGAGCGGAAGCGACCATTCGTCCCATGGCGTTTGCCGGGTTCTGTTCCATGAAAGCGATGTCTACCCGCAATGAAGAGCCGCAAAAGGCAAGCCGCCCGTTTGATGCAGACCGTGACGGTTTTGTCATGGGGGAAGGCTCCGGCGTTTTGGTGCTCGAGGAGTTGGAGCACGCCAAAAAACGCGGTGCGACCATTCTCGCGGAAGTGATCGGCTACGGGATGAGTGCCGATGCCCACCATATCACTTCTCCGTCACCGGGAGGAGAAGGCGCGGCCCGCTGCATGAAAAATGCACTCCGTGATGCTGGTATAGATCCGACGCAAGTGGACTATATTAATGCGCACGGCACCTCAACGGATCAGGGTGACATCGCTGAGACGATGGCAATCAAGAGCGTATTCGGTGAACATGCTTACAAACTTGCTGTTTCTTCTACCAAATCCATGACGGGACACCTGCTGGGGGCGACAGGCGGTATCGAGGCGATTGCGTCTGCCTTTGCCCTGCGGGATCAAATCCTGCCGCCGACGATCAATCTGGAGAACCCGGATCCGGAGTGCGATTTGGACTACGTGCCGAACAAGGCCCGCAGCGCAAAAGTGGACGTGGCTCTCTCCAATACGTTTGGGTTTGGCGGACACAATGCAACGATTATATTGAAGCGATACAAAGCATAACTCATTCCTACGGATGGATTCGAGTAGGAAGTTTTCAAGAATGGTGGTGAGGGTGATGAATTTTGCGGAGCTGCAAGAGAATATCGGCATTCACTTTCGCGACGAAAACGTATTGCGGCAAGCATTCACCCATTCTTCCTACGTAAACGAACAGCGTGGCAAACGCATTCAGGATAATGAACGGCTGGAATTTCTCGGTGACGCTGTGCTGGAGCTGACCGTCTCCCAGTTTCTTTACAAGACGTTTCCCAAGATGAGCGAAGGTGAGATGACAAAGTTGCGGGCTGCGATCGTTTGCGAGCCTTCTCTTGTCAAATTTGCCGAACTGCTGCAGTTTGGGGATCTGGTCCTGTTGGGAAAAGGAGAGGAACTGACGGGTGGCCGACAGCGGCCTGCCCTGTTGGCGGACGTGTTTGAAGCGTTTATTGGCGCCCTGTACCTCGATCAGGGGTTGGAAGCTGTCTTCCAGTTTATGGAGAAGTACGTTTATCCCCGCATCGACAAGGGCGAGTTTACCCAGGTAACCGACTTCAAGAGCCAGCTGCAGGAGTTTGTCCAGCAGGACAACCTCGGCGAAATCCATTACCGCATCGTCCAAGAGAAAGGGCCGGCTCACAACCGGGAATTCGTTTCTGAAGTGCTGCTGAACAATCGTCCGCTCGGCATCGGCACCGGCCGTTCCAAGAAGGAAGCGGAGCAACAGGCAGCAGCGCGTGCGCTGATCAAGCTGGGAGCAAAGTGAATAGCAGGAGCGGGGGCACGATTCCCGCTCTTTTTCTTTTTTCTGCGCGAATCCTTGTTCTGTGATAAAATAAGACAGTTATAGCAGTTTAGCCACTTTGGCCAATTTCTAGGGGGATCCTTCCATGTATTTAAAACGCCTCGAATTGGTAGGGTTTAAGTCGTTTGCCGACCGAACAGAAATGGAATTCGTTCCGGGTGTCACCGCTGTCGTCGGACCAAACGGCAGCGGCAAAAGCAACGTCTCCGATTCCATCCGCTGGGTGTTGGGCGAACAAAGCGCCAAGTCTTTGCGCGGAGCGAAGATGGAAGACATCATCTTCGCCGGAAGTGACACGCGCAAGCCGGTTAACTTTGCGGAAGTGACGTTAACGTTGGACAATACGGATCGCTCGCTGGATTTGGAGTATTCCGAAGTGTCCATATCCCGGCGCGTCTACCGCTCCGGCGAAAGCGAGTACTACATAAACAAACGCCCCTGTCGGCTGAAAGACATCATGGAATTGTTCATGGATACCGGTTTGGGTAAGGAAGCGTATTCCATCATCGGACAGGGGAAAATCGAGGAGATCCTCAGCACCAAACCGGAAGACCGCCGCGGCATTTTTGAAGAAGCGGCCGGTATTGTCAAATACAAGACCCGTAAACGGGAAGCGGAAAAGAAACTGGATGAAACGGAACAAAACCTCGTTCGCATCCACGATATTGTCAGCGAAATCAACGAGCAGATCGGCCCGCTGCGGGAACAGGCGGAGACGGCAAAAACGTTCAAGGAACTAAAGAAGCAGTTGGAGGAACACGAGGTCTCTCTCTACGTGCAGCAGATTGAAGCCACGCACGAGAAGTGGGAGGCGTCCAGTCGGCTGGTTAATGAGCTTAAGGAGCGACTGGTTGAGCATTCCACGGAGGCATCCAAGCGTGAAGCCGACCTGGAGCAAGCCCGGTTTCAAGTCAGCCAGATCGATCAATCGATCGAGGAGCTGCAGCAGGTGTTGCTTTCAGTCAGTGAAGAAACGGAAAAGGTGGAAGGACAGCGGGAGGTCTTGAAGGAGCGTCTGCGCAACCTGGCCGCCAACCGTCAGCAGACGATGGAGCAGATGCATCGCATCACCGAAAAGCAGCATGCGGTGGAAGCCCAGCTGACGGAGGAACAGCAGCGTGTGGACGAAACCAAACAGCGCATGGCAGAAGCGCATAACTCCCTCAAGGAAGCGGAAGACCAGTTCAGCGCCATGGTGCAGTCGTTGACCGATGACGTAGAGCGGCTGAAGGGCGACTACTTCGAAAAGCTGAACGAGATGGCCAACCTTCGCAACGAGATTCGCCACCAGCAGCAGTTGACCCAGACCAATCAGGCGCGGGTGGACCGCCTGCTGCAGGAGAAGGAGCGGTTGGATCAGGAAGAGGCAGCACGACAGCAAAAACTGGCTGATCTTCAGGAACAGCTCGCAAAGATCGATCGGACCATTCAGTCGACGCTGGAGCAGTACAAGTCGCTGATTGACGGCGTGCGGGAAGGACAAGCTCGTCTGGAAGCCGCCCGCCGGGAGCAGCGTCAGTGGGAGCAAAAGCGGGAGGCGACCAAGTCCCGCCTCGATCTGCTAAAGGAAATGCAATCGGAGTTTGCCGGCTTCCAGCAAGGTGTAAAAGAGATCCTCAAAGCGCGGGAAAAAGGCTTCCAGGGTATCCACGGCGCTGTCGCCGAACTCCTGGTTGTGCCAGAGAA
The DNA here is from genome assembly GCF_044759095.2 of Brevibacillus soli. Lineage (NCBI taxonomy): Bacteria > Bacillati > Bacillota > Bacilli > Caryophanales > Paenibacillaceae > Brevibacillus > Brevibacillus soli. Next base: position 147,296 of record NZ_JBIYSM020000002.1, on the reverse strand, counting down.
GTATGAGACGGCGATGGAAGTGGCTCTCGGCGGCGCTCTGCAGAACGTCATCGTGGAAAACGAAGCGGCGGGACGGGCGGCGATTGCCTACTTGAAGCAGCACAACGCCGGCCGCGCTACCTTTTTGCCGCTGGATGTCATTCGTTCCCGACACATTCAGGCAGAGGACAAGCGGCTCATTGCCAAAGAGACGGGCGTAGTCGGAATCGCCAGTGAATTGGTCACCTTCGACGAGAAGTACCGCTCGATTATCGAGTCCATGCTGGGCAATGTCATCGTCACCGAGAAGCTGGATCAGGCAAACCGTGTGGCCCGTGCCTGCGGCTACCGTTACCGCGTTGTGACACTGGACGGAGACATCGTCAATGCTGGCGGTTCCATGACAGGTGGCGCCCTGAAGAAAAATACGGCCAACCTGTTGGGGCGCAGCCGCCAGGCGGAAGAGCTGGAAGCGGCCATGGCCGAGATCGAACAGGCAATATCCGGGCATACTACACATATGGATCAAATATCCAGTGAGCTCGCTGCAATGGAACAGGAGCAGGAACAGCTTCGCTCCCGCGGCGAATCACTCCGTCTCAAGGAGCAGGAGGTTAAAGGACTCTTCCAGCAGACAGAAGCCGAAGGACGCTCCATTGCCGAGCGGGCCATGCTCTTGGAGCAGGATATCAACGGTTACCTGCGCGAGATCGACGAGGCCAAACAAAAGCTCTCCGGCTTGGAAACGGCGCTGATTCAGCTGGAAAGCGAGGAAAAAGAGCTGGCTGAACTCATTTCTTCCGCGGAAGCCAAGCGGCAGGAACAGCTGGAGTCCAAGGAAGAGATGAACCAAAAAATTACCAGCCTGAAGGTGTTCGACGCCCAGGTGAAGCAGGAGCATCAATCCCGGATGGAGCAGGTGCAGCGACTGAACGAACAGCGCGAGTCCCTGCTGCGTGAGTGGGAAGAGCTGAACCGCATGCTCGCCTCCTTTGACGAACTGGAATCGACCAACGAAACGTCCAGCGCCGAATTGGAAGCCAAAATCGCAGAATTGCGCCAGGATAAGGACCGTGTAGCAGCGTTGATTCAAGAGCGGCGCGGTGATCGGGCGACGCTGTTCGCCCGTCAGGAACAGGTGGAGCTCGAGGTGAAGGAGATCCGCAAGCAGGTAAAGACGCTGGAAGACAAGCTGCACCAGGAAGAAGTAAAGGTGAACCGCTTTGACGTGGAGCTGGACCACCTCTTGAACAAGCTGTCCGAGGAATACGAAATCAGCTATGATCTGGCGAAGCAGAAATATCCGCCCCGCGGCGAGATGGCGGCGGAGCAGCAAATCGTCAACCGGTTGAAAAAGGAGATTGCCGCGCTTGGCAACGTCAACCTGGGGGCGATTGAGGAGTTTGAGCGGCTGTCGGAGCGCTCCCAGTTTCTCAGTGCCCAGGAAGCTGATTTGAACGAAGCAAAGGCCATGCTTTACCAGGTGATCGAAGAGATGGATACGGAAATGTCCCGGCGTTTCAAAGAAACCTTTGATGCGATTCAGGAGCAGTTCCGTGATGTTTTCGTACAGCTGTTCGGCGGTGGACGCGCTGATCTGGTGCTTTCCCAGCCGGATAACCTGCTGGAGACCGGGATCGATATCGTGGCCCAGCCGCCGGGCAAAAAGCTGCAGAACCTTGCCTTGCTCTCAGGCGGCGAGCGGGCGTTGACCGCCATGGCGCTGTTGTTTGCCATCCTGCGGGTGAAGCCGGTGCCGTTCTGCGTGCTGGATGAGGTGGAGGCCGCGCTGGACGAAGCCAACGTAAACCGCTTCGCCGAATACATGCACCAGTTCAGCAAGCAAACCCAGTTTATTTGTGTCACCCACCGCAAGGGAACGATGGAAAGTGCAGACGTGCTGTACGGCATCACCATGCAGGAGGGTGGCGTCTCCAAGCTCGTCTCTGTGAAGCTTGAAGATACGAAAAAACTGATTGAATCTGCATCATAAAGGAAGATGACCATGAGCTTTTTCAAAAAACTGCGTGACGCGATCGTGCAAAAGTCGGAAGCCGTCACGCAAAAGTTCACCGAAGGATTGACCAAAACCAGAGACCTGCTGGTGGAAAAAGTGGAGGATTTGGTTCGCCGCTATAAAAAAATTGACGAGAACTTCTTTGAAGAGTTGGAAGAGATTTTGATTTCCGCAGACGTTGGCGTCAACACGGTGATGGAATTGATCGACGACCTGCGCGGCGAGGTGCGAAAACACAAAATTGAAAACGCGATGGACCTGCAGCCGGTTCTCTCCGAGAAGCTGGTGGCCCTCCTGAAAAACGACGAAGCCCAGGATGCGACGCTGAACGTACAGGACGGGAGACTCAATGTCATCCTGTTCGTCGGCGTAAACGGCGTGGGGAAAACGACAACCATCGGCAAGATGGCGCATATGTTCAAACAACAAGGAAAAAAGGTGCTGCTTGCCGCGGGGGATACCTTCCGCGCGGCTGCCATTGAACAACTGGAGGTATGGGGCCAGCGCGTCGGCGTCGAGGTAATCAAACACCAACAGGGTGCCGACCCCGCGGCGGTCATTTACGACGCCGTACAGGCAGCCAAGTCCCGCGGAGTCGACATCCTTTTGTGCGACACGGCGGGTCGTCTGCAGAACAAGGTAAACCTGATGGAAGAACTGAGCAAAGTGCATCGCGTGGTTCAGCGGGAACTGCCGGGAGCTCCGCACGAGGTGCTTTTGGTACTGGATGCCACCACAGGTCAAAACGCTCTGTCCCAGGCCAAGACGTTCGGCCAGTCCGCAGGTGTCACCGGCATCGTGCTGACCAAGTTGGACGGAACTGCCAAGGGCGGTATCGTCATCGCCATTCGCAACGAACTGAACATTCCGGTGAAATACGTGGGGCTGGGAGAAAAAATGGATGACCTGCAGCCGTTTGATCCGGAGCAGTTCGTTCATGCGCTGTTCGCCGGTCTGATTGAGAAGGAAGTTCAGGAAGAACAGGCGTGATTCGTCAGATAAAAACTCTTGTCAACAAAAATCCTTGACAGTGCATCGGGAATTGAGTAGTATAGTTATCGGGCTGTAAAGGAAAAAGCTTTACAGGTTCGATTCGAGTACCTCTCAGGCAAAGGATTGGTTTCATGCTGGAGAAGACCAATCAAGTGAATCTCTTGTTCGACTTTTACGCCTCGCTATTGAAAGGCAAGCAGCGAGAGTATTTGGAGCTGTACTATCTCGACGATCTCTCGCTCGGAGAAATCGCCGAGATGCATGAGGTCAGCCGCCAGGCCGTATACGACCATATCAAGCGTGCTGAGAAACAGCTTTTTGAATACGAGGAAAAGCTGTTGCTGGCAGCCAAGCACGAGCAGCGTCTCGCCATTCTGAAAAGGATGGAGCACGTGGTCCAAGGGCTCGGCGAAAGTGCCGCAAGAGAGGAACTGAAAGCTTTGCTCCGCCAACTGTCAGAGATGGATTAGGAGGGCTCGTATGGCGTTTGAAAGTTTGGCAAGTCGGCTGCAGAGTGCATTTGACAGACTTCGCGGCAGAGGCAAGATCGATGAAACCGTCGTGAACGAAGCGATGCGGGAAGTTCGACTGGCCCTGTTGGAAGCCGACGTTAACTTTAAAGTAGTAAAAGAGTTCGTCGCTCGCGTCAAGGAGCGGGCGATTGGACAAGAGGTAATGAAGAGCCTGACCCCTGGTCAAATGGTGATCAAGGTCGTCAACGAAGAGCTGACGGAACTGATGGGCGGCAATGTAGCCAAGCTTGCCGTCGCCAACCGACCGCCGACCGTCGTGATGATGGTGGGTCTGCAGGGGGCCGGTAAGACAACCACGACCGGTAAGCTGGCCAAGTACCTTCAAAAGCAGAACCGCAAACCGCTCTTGGTTGCGGCCGATATTTACCGCCCTGCTGCGATCAAGCAGCTGCAGGTGCTGGGTGAACAGGTGCAAGCTCCCGTCTTTTCGCTGGGAGATCAGGTAAGTCCGGTGGAGATTGCCAAGCAGGCCATTGAGCATGCCAAGGCAAACCACCTCGATTACGTGCTGATCGATACCGCCGGCCGCCTGCACATCGACGAGGCCTTGATGGACGAGTTGAAGCAGGTGCGCGAGGTAGCCAAGCCCGATGAGATCCTGCTCGTCGTCGACGCGATGACAGGTCAGGACGCGGTCAATGTGGCGGAAAGCTTTAACAGCCAGCTGGAGATCTCCGGTGTGATCCTCACCAAGCTGGACGGCGATACGCGCGGCGGTGCCGCCCTCTCCGTCAAAGCGGTGACCGGCAAGCCGATCAAGTTCGCTGCGATGGGCGAGAAGCTGGACGCGCTGGAGCCGTTCCATCCGGACCGCATGGCGTCCCGCATCCTCGGCATGGGCGACGTGCTTAGCCTGATTGAAAAAGCACAGGCCTCCGTCGATGAAGAGAAGGCGCGGGAAATGGAGAAACAGATGCGTCAAGGGGAGTTCACCTTTGACATGTTCCTGGACTCCATGCAGCAGATGCGCAACCTCGGACCCCTGGAAGACATTCTGGGTATGCTGCCCGGCATGAACAAAATGAAGGGCCAGTTGAAGGTGGACGAGAAGCAAATTGCCCGCGTGGAAGCGATCGCCAAGTCGATGACCAAGGCGGAGCGCGCCAACCCCGATCTGTTGAACGCCAGCCGGCGCAAGCGGATCGCGGCCGGTAGCGGCACCTCGATCCAGGAAGTGAACCGGTTCATCAAGCAGTTTGAAGAAATGAAAAAGATGATGAAACAGTTCACCGGCGTGGCCGACAAGATGAAAAAGAAGGCGAAGAAAAAAGGCTTCGGGTTTCCCTTCATGGGGAAAGGCGGAAATCCCCCGGGAGGCATGAACTTCCCGTTCAACAACAAACCGCCGTTTAAATGATCTGTGCTTGAACTCTCTTCACGCCCGCATTCGCCGTGGTGTGATGGTTCAGATATAAAGAGTCAACAACGTTGGTTACGGCGTTGATCCATACAGGAGGTGAAACAACATGGCAGTGAAAATTCGTCTGAAGCGCATGGGTTCCAAGAAAGCTCCTTTCTACCGTGTCGTAGTGGCTGACTCCCGTTCCCCGCGTGATGGCCGTTTCATTGAGGAAATCGGTTACTACAATCCGGTTGCTCAACCGGCTGTTGTCAACATCGACACAGAGAAAGCTGTTCAATGGATTTTGAACGGCGCCGCTCCAACCGATACTGTTCGCAACCTGCTTTCCAAAGCCGGTGTTCTTGCGAAAGTACACGAAACCAAATACGGTAAGTAAGCCACTCAATCGGGGGTCTGATGATGAAAGCGTTGGTCGAAACGATCGCAAAAGCTCTCGTAGATCATCCTGATGAGGTTCGGGTTAACGCAGTGGAGAAAGAGCGTACCCTTGTTTACGAATTGTCCGTGCATCCTGACGACATGGGCAAGATCATCGGAAAACAGGGACGCATCGCCAAGGCGCTGCGAACCGTAGTGACGGCCGCTTCCGTCGATACCGACAAGCGCGTCACGGTTGAAATTGTATGAAAAAAGGCTGGGAGCTCTCCCAGCCTTTTTTATGGATAAGAATAGCTATCGCCGAGTGGGTGAAGCGTTAGCTATAGTCGGGTGGGTTATTTTGGGTCGATCCAAATCGGTGAAATGCGGGATGAAAGGATAGGCGCAGTGGAAATCATGTTAGAAGACGGCATCCTTTTCGATATTCGGCACGATGTGCAAGGAGGTAGACACGCGTGAGCCAAACGCGTTTTTATACGGTAGGCAAGCTGGTCAACACGCACGGCCTGCGGGGAGAGGTCAGAGTGCTCTCGACGACCGACTTTCCCGACGAGCGGTTTCAAAAAGGCAGCGAGCTGTATTTGTTTCACCCGTCCCTCTCCCAACCTGTAAAACTGACGGTGGCTTCCCGTCGGTCGCACAAGGATTTTGAAATTATCAGCTTTCAGGGATACCCAACGATCAATGATGTGGAAAAGTTCAAGGGCGGCGAGTTGAAAATCTCGGAAGAACAGCTGATGGAGCTGGAGGATGACGAATACTACATACACCAGCTGGTTGGCTGTGAGGTGTTTACGGACGAAGGAGAATTGCTGGGCAAGATTGTCGATGTCCTGCAGCCAGGAGCCAATGACGTCTGGGTGGTAAAAGGCAAGCGCGGAGAGATCCTGCTCCCTTTTATCGACGACTGCATCAAGGAAGTGGATATCGAGGGCAAGCGGGTCGTTTGCCACTTGATGGAAGGCTTGCTCTAGAAGGAGGACTCCTGTATGCGCATAGACGTACTTACCCTGTTTCCTGAGATGTTCTCCGGCGTCTTCTCTTCCAGTATCCTGGGCAAGGCGCAGGAAAGAGGAATCGTGGATATTCATGTGACCAACTTCAGAGAGTTCTCGGAAAGCAAACACGGGACGGTGGATGATACGCCCTACGGCGGAGGAGGCGGCATGGTGCTGAAACCGGAGCCTCTTTTTCGTGCCGTGGAAGCGATTGAAAGCGGGACCAAGCCGCGGGTCATCCTGATGTGTCCGCAGGGGAAGCCGTACAATCAAAGGCTGGCCGAGGAGCTGGCCAAGGAAGAGCATCTCGTCTTTATCTGCGGTCATTACGAGGGGTACGATGAACGAATCCGCCAATTTCTCGTAACCGATGAGATATCGATTGGCGATTACGTATTGACCGGCGGCGAGCTGGCTGCGATGGTTGTGATCGACAGTATCGTCCGGCTGCAGCCGGGGGCGCTGGGCAATCAGATGTCGGCGGAAACGGATTCCTTTACTACCGGACTGTTGGAGTATCCCCACTACACCCGTCCCGCCGAGTTCCGCGGCTGGAAAGTGCCCGATATTTTGCTGTCCGGCCACCATGCCAACATTGAGCGCTGGCGTCTGAAGGAGTCACTGCGGCGTACCCGTGAACGGAGGCCGGAACTGCTGGAGAAACTGGACTTGACTGAGGAAATGAAGCAGCTGTTGGCTGAGCTGGAACAGGAAGAAAAAAAACAGGGACAATCTATGGAATAACTCTTGTAGTTGAACGTACTGTATGCTATTATACTTCTTGTGGCAATTTTGCCCGCTGACTAAGGCGGTCCGCTACTCGTATCTCAGTTTTACATAACTGAGCCGTAATGGAGACGAGTAAGAACGTCTGATCGGAAGGAGGGAATTGAGATGAATCAAATGATCCGTGAATTGGAAAAAGAACAATTGAAACAGGACATTCCTGCGTTCCGACCTGGTGACACCGTTCGTGTTCACGTAAAGGTTATCGAGGGTCAGCGCGAGCGTATTCAGCTTTTTGAAGGCGTTGTGATCCGTCGTCGCGGCACAGGCGTTAGCGAAACGTTTACCGTTCGTAAGATCTCTTACGGCGTTGGCGTTGAGCGTACCTTCCCGGTGCACTCTCCGAAGATCGACAAGATCGAAGTCGTGCGCCATGGTAAAGTGCGTCGTGCGAAGCTGTACTATCTGCGTGACCGCGTGGGTAAAGCGGCACGTATTAAGGAAATTCGTCGATAAGCAGTTGTTTCCCATAAAAAGGGGGTCTGGTCTGATATCCAGACCTCTTTTTTCGAATTCGGGGCCCCGCCCGGCGCAGCGGTAGCTATTGCCGGGTGGGTTATTTCCCATTTATGAACACTTCTCCATACGAACCAACGGCAGAGAATACGCAGGCCAAAAGCAGGAGGATAATAACGATGAGTGAAGAAGTCACCTCCAGCCGTGGCAAAAACGAAGCCTGGGAATGGATCAAGGCTCTCGGCATTGCCATCGCATTAGCGTTTTTGATTCGCACATTCCTGTTTGCTCCGTTTATCGTCGAGGGCGAATCGATGGAAACGACCTTACATAACGAAGAAAAGCTCGTGGTCAACAAAGCGATCTACTTTCTGCAGGAGCCAGAGCGGGGCGATATTATCGTTTTTCACGCGGAAGCGAAGCGCGATTATATCAAGCGGGTCATCGCCGTTGCCGGTGACACGGTGGAAGTGCGTAACGACCAGCTCTACCTGAATGAAAAACCGGTAGAAGAACCTTATCTGGCAGAGAAACGAAAACAGGCTGAAAAAGAAGGCGTTCCCCTAACCGAGGATTTCGGTCCGGTGAAAGTGCCGGAGGGGCAAATCTTCGTGATGGGTGACAATCGTCAGAACAGCCGGGACAGCCGGGCGATTGGCCCCGTGGATCTAGATACAGTGGTCGGACGGGCAGAATTTGTTTTTTGGCCGTTGAACCAGGCTCGCATAACGCGATAACCTGACAGCGTCAATCATAGTGCAAGGGTGGTGAGAAGAATGACGATTCAGTGGTTCCCTGGACATATGGCAAAGGCGCGCAGACAGGTAACGGAAAAACTGAAGCAAATTGACGTCGTGATTGAATTGCTCGATGCCCGTCTGCCACTCTCCAGCCGTAACCCGATGATTGACGAAATCGTCAGCGGCAAACCGCGTTTGATTTTGCTGAACAAAGCGGATTTGGCCGATCCGGCAGTGACGGAAGAGTGGATGCAGTACTTCCGTGAACAGGGAATTCGTACGCTGCCGATTGATGCATTGAGCGGAAAAGGCGTGAACAAGCTTCCGACGATGTGTCAGGAACTGGCGGCAGACATGCTGAACAAACGGGCCGAGCGAGGCATGCAGGCGCGGGCGATCCGCATTATGATTCTCGGCATCCCCAACGTAGGCAAGTCTTCGTTGATTAACCGCCTGGCCAAAAGATCTGTTGCGCAAACCGGCGACCGTCCGGCTGTAACCAAGGCTCAGCAGTGGGTAAAAATGGGCGATACCCTGGAGCTGTTGGACACTCCCGGTATTCTCTGGCCGAAGTTTGAAGACCAGATGGTGGGTCTGCGATTGGCGGCAAGCGGCGCCATAAAAGACGAACTGATCGACTTCACTGAAGTGGCCCTGTTTGTGATCCGTTACATGATGCATTACTATCCGGAGCGGCTGGTGGAGCGGTTCAAGCTGAAGGAACTCCCGGAAGACCGGATCCGGATGCTGGAGGAAATCGGGAAAAAACGGGGATGTCTTGTATCCGGCGGCGAGATCGACTACGACAAGGCAGCGGAAATTTTTTTGCGTGAACTCCGCTCCGGAAAACTGGGTACGATTTCACTGGAGCGTCCAGCCGACTGGGAAATGGAGGAGCCGATCGGAAAACCGACTCCCCTGGCAGAGTAAGCTGCGTATTCAGGTGATATCCGTCTATCAACAGGGTAGGCGGATTTTTTCATACATACCAAGAGGAGAAAGCAGTCAATGAACATAGCGGAACTGTCGATAATGGAAATACGGAACCTCATAGAAAAAATGGACGAAGTGCCGAAAGATTTTTTACAATTGCTTCAAGCAGACAAGCGTAAAGGCGTGCACGAACTGGCTCGGCAGGTAGAAGCTGCTCAAGCCAGGCAGGCCAGACTTGCGGCTCAGTGGGAAGAGATGACGAAGTACGAGCGATTGTACCGTTCACAGGGGAAGACGCACGTGTTTGGGGTGGACGAAGTGGGGAGAGGCCCGCTGGCAGGCCCGGTCGTCGCCTGTGCCATATGTCTTCCGGCTGATTTCATCCTGCCGGGGCTTAACGACTCCAAAAAAGTGCCGCCAGCGATGCGCGAGGCGTTTTATGATGTGATCATGCGGGAGGCTGTCGCTGTAGGCATAGGTGTCGTTACTGCCGAACGCATTGACGAAATCAACATTTTGCAGGCGACGCGCGAGGCCATGCGACAAGCGATTGACGATGCGACCGTTTCCCCGGATCTCTGTCTGATCGATGCGGTTCAGCTTCCGGACGTTCCATACGAGCAGCTGCCGATAATCGGAGGGGATGCGAAAAGCGTCTCTATCGCGGCTGCTTCCATCGTGGCCAAAGTAACCCGCGACCAGATGATGGCCGAGTACGCCAGACAGTATCCGCAGTACGGATTTGACAAAAATGCTGGCTACGGGACGGCCGAGCATCTGCAAGCTTTGCAAACCTACGGGCCATGCCCCATACACAGACGGACGTTTACCGGCGTAATTCAACAGGCTTAACATGCGTGCCATTAAAGGAGGAGGAGTCGATCGTGTTTTTTGCCTCGCAGCTTGTACATTCCATGACGAGGAGCGGTACCGTACCGCCTAAACCTGTTGAGCTTCAGCCCGGGCAGGTGTTCAAGGGTACCGTGCTAAAGCTGTATCCGGACAACATGGCGCTTGTTCAGATCGGCGGCAAAGAGGTACAGGCGAAACTGGAAACCAACCTGGAAGTGGGGCAAAAAGCGTGGCTGCAGGTTCAGCCTTCGAACGGTGTCGTTACGCTGAAAGTGTTGACAGCGCCAGGTCAGTCATCCGAAGTTCAGGAAGCAACCCTTGAAGGGCTGATGCGCACACTTGGGATAACGGATACAAAAGAAAACCGAAGTTTGGTGCAGGCGTTGGTCCAAGCCAATCTGCCTGTGGGAAAAGAGATCGCACAGCTGTTTACAGCCGTCTCAAAGAGCATTGGGGGATCCGATCCCGCCACGGTAGATGCCTTTCTGTTTGCCATCAAGCGCGGGTTGCCACTAACCACCGAGACCATAGCCGGTTTGAAGGCGTTTTTGTCAGAGAAGCCGCTGTCCCATGCCATACAAACCTTCCTCCGGCAAGCGGATCTGTTCCTCCAGAACGAGATACCACCAGCCGAATCGCTTGCCGCAAAACAATCAGCAGTTCCCCGGACACAGCAGGTCCCGCAACAGCTTCCCGTCCAGCAGATCGTGAGACAGCTGTCGGAAAAGATAGCCGGTTTGCCGCTTGCCCTGCCGGAATGGATCCCTGGTGAAGAAGCGGCAGGGGATGGTGCCGTGACCGGCCACAGGAATGTGGCACCAGCCTTTGCAGCACGTTTGGCTGGATCCTCTCAAACAGCATCAGTGGGCACACAGGCAGCATCCGTTGATAGGTCGTTGCAGCAAACGGTACCGGAGTCTGCAGGGACGAATCAAAAAGCGGCAGCACCGCCGTTCCCTCCCTCCGATCCAGCTCTAGCAGACAGTCTGTCGGAAGACGGCACCCAGATCCAGGGAAAGGCAAATGGCAAACCGCCAGTTGAGTCTTCCCATCCATCAGGAAACACCGCTCAAGCAGGAAGGAGACTTCCGCCTGACCCGACTCCTGTCAACCTCCCAAAGGATGTTCCGGGGCAAGCCCATGTTCAGGCGAATAAGAGCCATCCGGCGACGGAACGCACAGGTGTGAAACAAGAGGCTCCTGTACCGGTATTTTTTCAGGCAACAGACCCTCCCGCTTTTATGTCGACGGAACCGCAGCAAAGTGGTGTCGGACGGGCCAATCCCATTCAAGAGCTGTTTCGCGTGCTTGGCCTTTCCCATGAACGGGAGATTTTGGGACAGGGACTGTTGGCAGGGGCGTCGGATGCAGGCAAGCAGTTGGAGAACGTCAAGTCGCTTTTGCTGCAACTGTCTCAGGCTCCCGTCCAGGCGGTGCCGGCAAGTCTGCGTGAAGCGGCGGACACGCTTTTGCAGCACGTAACCGGACAGCAGTTGATGTTGGTCCAGCCGTCTGCGCAGCTCCTATCCCAGTTGGTCATGCAAATTCCAATCCGTACACAGCAGGGGGAGGAGACGGCCTACGTTCAGGTGGAGTCCAAGAAGCGAGCCGGCGGTCAGTTGGACCCCGAGAACTGCCGTCTCTTTTTCCACCTGCAGCTGCAGCAGATTGGGGCTACGATGGTCGACGTCACAATCGTTAACCGCATCGTAAATGTGCAAGTCTACAACGACACCCCGTGGGTAGAGGAAGCGGCCCTTCAGATGAGGGACTATTTGGCCGGACAGCTCCGTGACGTCGGTTACCAGTTGTCCGGCATGCGGGTGCAAAGCATTCCCGACACGGGAGGCATGGCCGGCAGTAAGCCAGTGACGGGAGCCAGTCTGTACGGCGAATACAAAGGGGTGGACATCCGCATATGAACCAGTCTCCCAAGGAGAACGTTCCCAAACGTAAACAGGCGGTAGCACTGCGCTATCAGGCCGGTTTGATGGAAGCTCCCACCGTGATCGCCAAAGGAAAGGGATACGTCGCGGAAAATATTTTAAAAACTGCGATGGAAAACCGGATTCCCGTTCAGGAAGACCCTTCCCTGGTCGAAGTGTTGGGAAAACTGGATGTCCAGCAGCAAATCCCGCCCGAGCTGTATCAAGTGGTGGCGGAGATCCTCGCGTTCGTCTACCGATTGGACAAAGGAGGCGCGGCGAAACGATGAGCTTGCGGAGAAAACAGTTGGGCCAGAAAGGGGAGAGTGTGGCTGAGCGTTTTTTACAAAGTAAGGGGTACCAGACTGTCGCCCGTAATGTGAGGAGCCGGCACGGAGAAATCGATCTCATTGCGATGGACGGAGATACCCTCGTATTTGTGGAGGTTCGCACCCGTTCCGGTTTTGCGTACGGGACACCGACAGAGTCCGTCACCTGGAGGAAACGCAGGAAACTGCAGGAACTGGCCCTCGCATACTTGCAAAACTGCAGCCAGCCGGTAAAGCATTTTCGCTTCGACGTAATCGGCATTGTATACGTCCCCGCGGCTCTTCAGCCCCGGATTGACCACATCATCCACGCCTTTTGAGCAGCCGGACGAATCCAAGAAATAGGCTGGCCCACTGGGGATACGTCTACAGCAGAGAAAGTTGAATGCGCGTACGATGTAGTGTACTCGACGCGATGAAACTCCTCCAATCATCATTTCTTTCCCTTCCAGAGCAGCTGGAAGGGTTTTTTTTGTGTAAAAAGATAAAATAAAATTAATATTTAAAAAATACTGTGTTTTTTAAAATGAAATATCTTACACTCGTTGTGGTGAAAAATGGAAAAAGTACCCTGCGGGCACCTGAGTGTGGCTTCGCAAGGAAGTAATTCGGCGCAGTATCGCCACTAAGAGGGAGGAATTTCATATGGTCAAGTATTTGGCCAAGCGCGTTCTGTTCATGCTGCTCTCTTTGTTTTTAATTGTCACTGCCACGTTTTTTCTGATGAAAGCAGTCCCCGGCGGGCCGTTCACGCGGGAAAGAAATGTACCCGACGAAATCAAGGCGGCTCTGGAGCGGTATTACGAGTTGGACAAACCGTTGTTTGAACAGTATACGGATTATTTGGTCCGAGTCGTAACCTGGGACTTGGGACCGTCCTTCACGGAAAAATCTTCGACTGTCAACGACATGATCAACCGAGGTTTTCCGGTTTCGGCACATCTGGGGCTGCAGGCGCTGGCGATCGCCATCTTTGGCGGGATATCACTCGGAGTACTGGCTTCTCTTCGGCACGGCAAGTGGCAGGACTACACAGCCATGATGGTTGCCGTTCTCGGTTTATCCGTTCCGGCGTTTATCCTCGCTTCGTTCTACCAGTACTTTTTTGCAATCAAATGGGGAGTCTTTCCTATCGCAAAATGGGAGACGTTCGAACATACCGTTCTCCCCTCACTCGCGTTGTCGGCCGCACCGATGGCGTTTATCGCCCGGCTGATCCGCTCCAATATGATCGAGGTGCTGAACCAGGATTACATCAAAACCGCAAAGGCAAAGGGACTTGGCAGCCTTTCCATCGTGGCAAAACACGCGATTCGCAACGCTTTATTGCCGGTCATCACCTTTTTGGGGCCGCTCACCGCGGGAATCGTCACCGGTACGTTTGTGGTGGAACGTATATTTGGGGTACCCGGTCTGGGGCGCGAATTCGTCCTCTCCATTACCAACCGAGACTATACTGTCATCATGGGAACAACCGTTTTTTATGCCATTTTCCTCGTCGTAATGGTACTTCTGGTAGACATTGCTTACACGCTGATCGATCCGCGGATCAAGCTGTCTGATACTGGCAAAGAGTAATCTTCAAGGACTGGGGGTTGATCCCCAGTTTTTTTGCCGTATAAGAATTTAAAAATTTGGACATCCCATACAGCCGCTAGAAAAGTGTTCGGGGCCCCGCCCGGCGAAGAAAGGGACCCCACTCGGCACAGCGATAGCTAACGCCGAGTGGGTGGAGGATAGCTAATGCCGGGTGGGTTTTCTTGCGTCGCTTGCTGTCATGGTTTAGGCTGGGAGAAAGCCCCCTGCGGGGATCAGGGTATGGCTTCGCATGGGTGCGAATTCGACGTAGTTTCGCCACGATGAGGGGGAGAGCGATGTACGCGCGCAGTTATTCCGGGACAGTTTTTGGAATTGACGGAATGGTCGTTACGGTGGAAATTGATATTGCGAACGGGTTGCCGCAGTTCGATCTGGTAGGATTGGGAGGGTCGGCGGTAAAAGAGGCGAGAGACCGTGTGCGGGCAGCCTTGCGAAATGCCGGATTCGAGTTTCCGATGCAGCGGATCACGGTAAATCTGGCACCGGCCGACTTGCGCAAGGAGGGCTCAGGCTTTGACCTGGCAATCGCTTTGGGGATCCTGCTGTCCTCAGAGCAAATGCCGCCTCGTCCGGAAGCGGTTCTTGTACTAGGCGAACTGGCGCTTGACGGAGCGCTGCGTCCGGTTTCCGGCGTATTGCCCATCTTGCTTGCCGCAAAGCATCAGGGATTTACTCACGTCATCCTGCCGACCCCCAATGCAGCAGAGGCTTATCTCGTAGATCTTATCGTCATGCCAGCCAGTGACTTGTCCGAAGCCGTAAGCTATTGGAAGCAGGAACGGGAGGTGCCGCAACGACCGGCAAACTGCTGCCGTGAGCATGCCGACTCTCGCACCGCTCGTGCCGACTTCGGTCATGTTTATGGACAGGCATACGTCAAACGGGGATTGGAGGTAGCGGCAGCCGGCTTCCACAACGTGTTGCTGGTCGGCCCTCCAGGTTCGGGTAAAACGATGCTGGCCAATTGCATGCCCACCATTATGCCTCAAATGACAACAGACGAGTCGTATGAAGTGACGAAAATATACAGCATAGCCGGTCATTTGACGAGCAAAAGCGGACTCATCCGGGAGCGGCCGTTTCGTGCGCCCCATCACACCATAACGGCTACGGCGCTGATTGGGGGAGGTTCACAAATTCCCCGGCCCGGCGAATGCAGTTTGTCTCACGGCGGAATCCTCTTTCTCGATGAAATGCCTGAGTTTTCCCGACATGTCTTGGAGGTGCTGCGACAGCCGCTGGAGTCCGGGCTGGTCACCATTGGTCGCTCCAAACAGGTTTTTACCTTCCCCGCAAGATTCCTGCTGGTAGGGTCGCTGAATCCGTGTCCGTGTGGCTTTTACGGTTCGCGCGACCAGCGCGAGTGCTCGTGTACGCCTCAACAAATTCAGAAGTACCGGTCCAAACTGTCCGGACCGCTGCTGGACCGGATCGATCTTCATCTGGAAGTGCCGCGTGTCCCCGTTCTTCTGCTTCATGAGCGTACCGACGCGGAGTCATCGGAAACCATCCGGAAACGGGTCGAAATAGCCCGATCCATCCAGTTGAAGAGGTTTTCCCATCGGCCGGCCTGTCCGTTTAACAGCGCGATGAACGGGGAGGAACTGCGACGACATGCCCAAATCGACGGTGATGGGCGGGATATGCTTCGTCTTGCTTTTGAAACGCTGGGACTCAGTGCACGTGGGTATAATCGGATCGTCAAGGTGGCACGTACCATTGCCGACCTGGATCAGTCAGATCACATCCAGTCTTCGCACGTGGCGGAAGCGATCCGCTACCGGGCGTTGGATCGCGGGGTGGCGGGGTGAGCTGTCCGAAGAAAGGCTCGGGATTGGATTTACAAATCAAACTCGGCGGAATCAGTGACTTGTGTGAGTTGAATTACCGTAAACAGGGAGAAGATCATTGGTAAGTAGGCAGAGAAAAGGATAACTCGCTAGTCTTTTACAAGAGCAGTGAGGCAGGTAAAGGACTTGGTAGCTGCATTTATGAATAAGGATAAACCAAAAATCGTAACATTCCCGTGCCCTTTCCGGGAAGAGCATACTCGTCCCATTTTGCCTCGGCTACGGATGAAAATACAGGCCCCATCACATTCACTGATGTACGTACCATGTCAATGATTCGGTCGATCCCAATCATGAGGGTTACACCTTCAGCAGGTGTGTACAGCGGCAGCGCGACCCGCCATCGGTAGCGCTGTTTTCCCGTTTCAATAGGGCTGTACACAAAAAACGACAATTTTTTAACGATAATTTGAACAAAAAGTGAACAACAAGTGAATTTTGTGTTACAATGGAAACAACATGTTGAACGAAAATACAATGACAGGGGTCATAGGCCATGAATCATGATAAAAAAGCAGCGGACACACTAAGATGGATGGCTTGGACGTCCATCATGATCGGATTCGTATTGTTTGCTTTTAATGTTACCGATTTCAGGTCCGAGAATTTCCTGCTGATGATGTCAATCGGATTTTTGATCGCGGGGATGAACATCTTCCTGTTGAGCACGGTTTTCCGATTGCTGCATATCGGCAAGCAGGAAGTGTAAACGAACAATCTAAGATCCAGCCTCTCAAGAGATTTCTTGGGAGGTTTTTTTTGTTCAAAAAACACCCAGTAATGGATAAGATCAGCCAGCAGAAGAACTTCATAACAAACTTTTGATCAACTTGTGAATGCTTGGTGAACGCCTTGTTACAGAAAAACAACGAAATCTTGAACTGACGTACAAAATGCCCCCTCTTTGATAGGATGTAGGTGCAGCAAAGACATGGTGTTTGTTTTATACCAATAGAAGAAGAGACTTGCCCGATTGAAGAAGGGGGAGGAGAAATGAGTACAAAAAAGCTGGGTAGACAGGTCTTTTTCTGGAGCATGGCCATATGGGCCAGCGTCCTGTTGAGCGGATGCGGGAGCGAATATCTGGTGCTGCATCCAAAAGGACCTGTAGCCGAGACGCAGTACAATCTCATCAAAATCTCTGTCATTCTGTGTGCGCTCATCGTGGTACCTGTACTGGCGCTTACCGCCTTTATCGTCTGGCGGTATCGGGACACACCGGACAACAAGGCTCCCTACAAGCCAAACTGGACGCACAATACGACACTTGAGGTGGTCTGGTGGGGGATTCCGGTTGTCATCGTTGCCCTGTTGGGTTATTTCACGGTGAGGGATACCTATGCACTGACTGAACCGCCGAACAAGGAAACCAAGCCGATCACGATTCAAGTTACATCGCTCGACTGGAAATGGTTGTTTACTTATCCTGAACAAAATATTGCCACAGTCAACTATGTGCCGATTCCGGCCGGGGTGCCCGTCCAGTTTGAGCTTACATCCGATGCACCGATGAACTCCTTCTGGGTGCCGCAGCTCGCCGGACAGACCTACTCGATGCCGGGGATGGCGATGGGCCTTTGGCTGCAAGCGGACGAACCGGGCGAGTACTACGGATCGGGCGCCAACTTTACGGGTGAAGGCTTTGCGCACATGCAGTTCAAAGTAATTGCGAAACCGCAGGCCGAGTTTGATGAATGGGTGAAGCAGGCGAAAAACACTTCTCCGGCAATGACAAAAGCCGATTACGAGAAGCTGTCCAAGCCAGGCTTGTCTGAACGATTGACCTTCTCATCGTTCCCTGCGGGATTGTTTGAAGAAATCGTGAAGAAAAACGGGCACGGCCATGAACACATGAACCATTACAAAAACAACCTGAAGTCTGAAACCGGAGCTGCCAACCAGCATGACACGTCCGGAATGACACACACGAATCATCATTAACCGAGAGGGAGGAGGAACACCGAATGTGGGAGAACATCAAGTCTTTCGCATCCACGTTTTTTGTCACTGGTGACCCGCTGATCTACGGGGCGGATGTTTCTATCGTCCTCACCATGGCAGCCATCATCTTTGTTCTGACCAAGTACAAAAAGTGGGGATGGCTGTGGCGTGAATGGCTGACAACCGTTGACCACAAAAAGATCGGGATCATGTACCTGATCGCGTCGCTTCTGATGCTGTTCCGCGGCGGGGTGGACGCGCTCTTGATGCGTTTGCAGCTGGCGCTTCCCGAAATACAGTTTTTGCACTCCGATCACTACAATGCCATCTTTACCACGCACGGGACGATCATGATCCTGTTCATGGCGATGCCGATGATGTTTGCGCTCTTTAACATTGTCGTCCCGCTGCAGATCGGCGCGCGCGACGTCGCCTATCCGTTTTTGAATGCCGTCAGCTTCTGGCTGTTCTTCTTCGGCGCGATGCTGTTCAACTTGTCATTTGTCATCGGGGGTTCCGCGGATTCCGGCTGGCTTGCCTATCCGCCGCTGTCAGAGAAGGCGTTTAGCCCCGGTGTCGGGCAGGACTTCTACATCTGGGGGATTCAGATTTCCGGTATCGGAAGTTTGGCGACTGGGATCAACTTCCTCGTTACCATCCTGAAAATGCGCGCGCCGGGCATGAAGCTGATGAAGATGCCGCTGTTCACCTGGTCGGTTCTGTCCAGCTGCATCACCATCATCTTCGCCTTCCCGATCCTGACGGTAACCCTGGCGCTGCTCTTCATCGACCGTTACCTGGGCGCCCATTTCTTTACCATGGATGGCGGCGGGAACCCGATGATGTATGTCAACCTGATCTGGATGTGGGGACACCCGGAAGTGTATATCGTGGTTCTGCCGGCCTTCGGGATCTTCTCCGAAATCGTGGCCACGTTCTCCAAGAAAGCGATTTTTGGTTACAAATCCATGGTGTTCGCCATGATCATCATCAGTATTCTCTCGTTCTTTACCTGGGTTCACCACTTCTTTACCATGGGTGCAGGCGCTGACGTGAACTCGTTCTTCGCGATCTCGACGATGGCGATTGCGATTCCGACCGGGGTGAAGGTATTCAACTGGCTGTTCACCATGTTCCGAGGACGGATCTCGTTCCAACAGCCGATGCTGTGGACGATTGCCTTTATCCCCTGCTTCCTGGTAGGGGGGGCTACCGGTGTCATGCTGGCTGTCGCTCCGGCGGATTATCAGTACCACAACAGCTATTTCCTGATCGCCCACTTCCACCAGGTGCTGATCGGCGGGGTCGTGTTTGGATACCTCGCAGGGATTTACTACTGGTGGCCGAAGATGTTCGGCTTCAAGCTGGATGAGCGTCTCGGCAAATGGGGCTTCTGGTTCTGGAACATCGGTTTCTACGTGTGCTTCATGCCGCAATACGCGCTTGGTTTCATGGGTATGACACGCCGCTACTACACGTACGGTTGGGACATGGGCTGGGCGCCGCTCAACCTGGTTTCCACGATCGGTGCATTCCTGATGGGGGCGGGCTTCGTCTTCCAGGTATGGCAGATCGCGTACAGCATCAAACACGGGGAGCGCGACACCACGGGCGACCCGTGGAACGGCCGGACGCTGGAATGGTCGATTCCGTCTCCGGCACCGTTGTACAACTTCGCCGTCGTTCCGCAGGTAAAAGAAGCGGACGACTGGTGGGTGACGAAACAGGCAAGAGCCAATGGCACGGCAAAAGAGGAGCCGGTTCATCTCGAACCGATCCACATGCCGAAAAACTCGGGAATTCCGTTTATCATGTCCGTCTTCTGGTTTATTGCCGGTTTTGGCTTCGTATGGGGCTGGACCTGGATGATCGTGATCGGTTTGGCAGGCGTGGGCGCATGCATGTGGGCGCGCTCCTTCCAATATGACACGGATTACTACATCCCGGTGGACGAAGTGAGACGCACGGAGGCTTCCCTGGGGAGGGCTGTGTAATGCAACAAGTCTTGACGCATCACGAACACGGGCATGCTCATGACCACGGGCACGAGGACCACGAATCTCTCAAGGTTCTCGGGTTCTGGATCTTCCTGGTCACCGACTGCATCCTGTTCGGTACGTTGTTTGCCACTTATGTTGTGTTGATGAACAATGTCGCCGGCGGCCCGACTGGAAAAGAGCTGTTCCAGATGCCGGGCGTTATCGCGGAGACATTTATTCTGTTGACAAGCAGCTTCACCAGCGGCCTGGCTACACTGGCCATGCACAAAGGAAACGTGAAGCAGCTGATCGGCTGGCTGGTCGTAACCGCCCTGCTGGGTCTGGCGTTTATCGGTTTGGAGGTTACCGAGTTCATGCACATGGTGGCGGAGGGAGCAGCCATCTCCACCAGCGCGTTCCTCTCCGCGTTTTACACGCTGGTCGGAACGCACGGCCTGCACGTGTCGCTGGGGTTGTTCTGGATGACTGCCTTGATGATCCAGCTCGCCCGCCGCGGCATTACACCGGTCACCCGCCGCAAGGTAACCAACCTCAGTCTGTACTGGCACTTCCTCGACGTCGTGTGGATCTTCCTGTTCACCGTTGTTTACCTGATGGGGGTGATGTAAGATGACGCATCATAACAGTCACGGTCAAGGAGGGAACCACGGTTCCCTCAAGTCGTATGTCATCGGTTTTGTCTTGTCGATTGTGCTGACCATTATTCCGCTGGTGCTCGTCATGAATCACGTCCTGAGCGGTACGGCGCTGGTTGTTGCGATCATGGTGATGGCTGTGCTGCAGCTTTTCGTCCAGCTGTTTTTCTTCATGCACATCCGCGAAGGGGAAAAGCCGCGCTACAATGTGCAGGCGTTGATCCTGGGGGCAGTGATTGTCTTTACCATCGTGGCCGGCTCCATGTGGATCATGACGTTCAACTCACAGGTTCAATAGGATGACAGGAAGAGAAAAGCTCACCCCTTAACGAGGGTGAGCTTTTTTTAGCATAAAGGAATTTATAAAATTGGACATCCCATACAGCCACTAGGAAAGTGTTCGGGGCCCCGCCCGGCGAAGAAAGGGACCCCACTCGGCTCAGCGATAGCTAACGCCGAGTGGGTTGAGGATAGCTAATGCCGGGTGGGTTTTCTTATCGTGTAGGAAAGTTTAAGGGCTTCACCGTGTGAAAGCGTCCTGAAATAAACTTTCCGGAACGCATAAAAAGTTTCCTCTAACGAAGAACCAGCTTCTTCGAGAGGGCTTCAATCGAAGCTTTTTTTACTTGATTTCGGAACCCCGCCTGTTAGAAATAGCGGGAAGGATCAGAATGTCCAGACCATTTCAAATCGAATTGCAAACAGGTCTTCGCTGCACGCTTGCGGCGAGGTTTATAAGCGTTCAACATCAACTCAAAAAATAATCCCAAACTTCTAGCCAGTTGTTAACCCTCACATAGCTATCTGTTAGTTTTTACAACGCCCCAAAAGGATGGACGCACAAGAACGAACTCATAATTCCTTTGTCATAAATACACTATTTGGGTCCTCAATGTAATCCGAAAACGGCTTACAATATTGAAACCCAAAACTTGCATATAGTCTTCTAGCTGGTTCGAAAGCATCCATTGAGCCAGTTTCCAGACTTAGCCGCTGATAGCCACGTCGCTTGGCTTCTTCAATGATGTGTTCAAGGATTCGCTTCGCTACACCCTTTCTTAGATGTGATGAAGAAGTTCGCATTGATTTTATCTCTCCATGTTGACCATCAAGTTCCTTAAGTGCCCCGCAACCAACTAATTCATCTTGTTCCCATGCACTCCAGAATGTAATTTCTGGACTTTTCAATCCCTCAAGATTTAGGGCATGTCTACTTTCTGGCGGGGAATGAAGTGCCATACTCTGAAGATGTTCCCCGATTAATGCCGCCACTTCAGATCCAGTTAAATCATCTAGTTTCATATCCAAAAAAATCACTCCACAGTCTCTATTATTTTAATCACTAATATACGTTTTATCTATTCATACTCAACCATCCTCCCTCTATGTAGGTTCACTTTTCTCTAAAATCCTGCGATTCTCGCAAGGTTTCGCGTTTTTTTGAAATCGTCCACAATCTTCGTCTATCTGCGACGACGTACGGCTATCGGATCGGGTATACACCGTGACAATCGCGGAGCTGTAGGGGGATGGGCAGATAACGGCCATGATTGTTTGGAAGACAGGATAGGTAACTTGCGAAAAAGGTTTTTTAGCGAAGCAAAGAATATGTAAAACGAAGAAATCTTCGAGAACGGGAGATTCAGCTGGAACGCTATCGTCAGCGACGTTGGGTCTTAGCTCCCAAGCCTACGACCGTATCATGAAAGGAGCCCCCACCATCGCCGATCTGGAGCAGTCCGAACGCATCGAGGCTTCTCATGTAGCGGAGGCGATCCGTTACCGGGCGTTGGATCGGGGAGTGGTGGGGTGAAGCCATGCGAAGGGTCCTATCTTCGTTCTATCTACACCCCGAACCGTTATTTCAAGGTTTTTTTACCGTTCCATCCGACTCGATGCGCACGTTCGTCGAGATTGCTTCTACGCGCTCCAGCAGCTTTCTGCCGTCCTCTTCGTTCATCGGTACCGATCTCCCCAGCTCCGCACGGTACGGGAGCATTTTCAAATCACAGCTTTGTTTGGTGCACGTTGCCTGCAGCACCATGGTTTCCCAAGTTTTTGCATAGCTGGAACGGGTGAAAATGAAGTTGCCCAGGCTGTACGCGATCCACTTGTTTTTGTACCATTCGAATCCTTGCAGCACATGCGGGTGTCCGCCGATGATCAGGTCGGCGCCTGCATCAATGTACCGGCGGGCCAGATCCCTCTGGTGGTCAACGGGATAATCCTCCTTCTCCTTGCCCCAATGCGCTATGACAATAACGAGGTCTGCCTTCTCTTTTGCTCTTCGAATGGCTTCGATCGCCCGTGTCGGGTCGTAGGAAACGGCGAGGCCCGGCTTGTTTTTGCCGGCATACCAGCTCACTTCAGGGACAACCCTGCTGAATCCAAGGAAAGCCAGCTTGATGCCGTTCCGCTCAACCAGGACTGGTTCGTACGCTCGGTTTGCGTCGGTACCTGCACCGACGTATTTCACATCGTTCGCATCCAGTACCTTAAACGTGTCAAGCAGACCATCCACACCTTGGTCCATCGAATGGTTGTTTGCCAGATTCACAAGATCGACACCGCTTGCTTTTAGCGGAGGGACTGCCTCCGGAGGCGATTTATACACGTACTCTTTATTCGCCGGCGTACCGATTTTCGTCACTGGTGTTTCCAGATTGGCAATCGTATAATCATCGCGCTGAAAGATCGAGCTCACATGCGCATACGGGTAATCGTACCCGTTTTCTTTCAGCATGGTTTCTACATTGCCTGACATCATCACATCTCCGACAAACGTCAGATTGACTTGCGGCTCCACGCTGCCGGCTTGCGTCTCGCTGCCTGGCAGGGCTCCGTTTTCAATCGGTTGAGGAGGGTGATCCGTTTCGCCCGGTTGAGAAATCTCGTTAGGAGGATTTGCAGGGAGATTCAGATAGGCGGCAATCAGAAGAAATACACCCAGCAAGGTTCCCGTTAGCACCATCAACCAGCTTTGTCTGCGTCGTTTTTGCTTGCGTTCGGCTTTTATTCGATCCGTTCTCGTTCGATACATGGCTCTCCCTCTTTTATGTAATGAAACGCTTCTGTCTCTATTTGTCTTCCCATGGACAACATGTTTCCATTTTTCATCCGCCACGTTCAAAATACCACAGTTTGTCAAAGAATGACTGGGGAGAAATGACTATCATCAACATGAATTTCTGGAAGAGGCGAAGACCCTCTGCCGAATGAACACGACAGAGGGCCTGTGTCTGTATCTCTATCTGGCCAATTTGTTACTGGTCCTGTTCCTTTTGGTCGCCTTTCTCCAGGATGGCGTTGATTTCGCCCGTGTCCCCTTTGGCGTTGATCAGCTCCACCAGCTGTGTCAATGCTTCCGTCTCTCTTTGCCGGTCGTTTTCTCTTGTCATATCGCTTCTCCACCTTCATTGTGAGGTTAGTCGTAGGTTGAACCGTTTTTCCTAATCATAACCGGTAGAGAAAAACTTTTGTATCTTTTTGGTATTTCAGCCATAATGAAAAGAGGAATCGGAAAAGGAAGAAGGAGGGAATCAACATGATCGTGAGCACCACCAGCACACTTCAGGGCAAGGAGATTGAACAGTACATTGGAATCGTCAGCGGAGAAACCATTATGGGGGCCAACGTGGTTCGTGACTTCCTGGCTGGCATTACAGACATTATCGGTGGCCGAAGCGGCGCCTACGAGAGCAAACTGGCCGAAGGGCGTGAGCTTGCCATTGAAGAAATGAAGACAAAGGCCCGCCGCATGGGGGCCGACGCGGTAATCGGCGTTGATCTCGATTTTGAAACACTGCGTGACGGCATGATGATTTGCGTCGCCACGGGAACCGCGGTAAAACTTAAAAAATGAATCTACAGAGGAGAAAGCGATGTCCGTGCAAGCGACGTTGTCTGTACTTGCAGAAAAAATAAATGAAAATCCGAAAGGCATATCCGGCTTTCAGGCCGTCTACCAGTTCCACTTGAGCGGAGAGGACGGAGGTACGTACCAGGTGAAATTTGCGGACGATCAAGTCTCCTTCCATCAGGGGACTTTGGATGAACCAAAGTGCATATTGGAGATGTCTGACGCCAACTTTATCAAGTTGGTCAAGGGTGAACTCAACCCCACTTCCGCTTTCATGATGGGCAAACTGAAAGTAAAGGGAGACCTGTCCCTTTCCTTGAAGCTCCAGTCCATTTTGCAAAAATATCAATAACAACATTTCAAGTGGCATCCTGTGCATTCAGGCATGCCGCTTGCTGATTTTTTAGAAGATTGCATATAATGTAGGGGGAGAAAGGATTCGCTTGTCAGGAGGGCAGTCATGAGCCAAACCTATTTTTTTACCGGTTTTCCCGGCTTTACAGCAGGCCGGCTGATCAAACGCCTGTTACAGCGTAACGAACATGCGCGTTATATTCTTCTCATCCATCCCAGTCAAGAGGAACAACGCCTGATTCCAATGAACCAGGTAAAAGAACGTTTTCTGCTCAACGAAAAAAAGTGGTAAATAAGTGAAAGTCCCATTACAATAAGACCAAAGAACTACACCAATAGAACGAGGGGAATTATGCGATATTTCTGTAATTTTCTTGCCGCCATCAACCGAGTCAGTGAGCATGAGGTTCAGTTTGATCTGTACCATCTGCTGAAGCGGCGGGATGAACAGCGTGAACTGTTGAAACCTGGAGTTTCATTGCCGCGTCACTACTTCGATTTTCTGTTGCACAGCGGAGTTCTGGAAGTAGAAGCGGCTGAATCTTATGAACCGTCGACGCTTCAATCCGCCGCTATTGGCATGAACATCAAATCGTTGGGCAGCAACGTGCTGTTCGATATGTGCTTTTCTGCGCAAACGTACAAGTTGTGGCAGAATGCCGACGCGTTTATCGAGGAAATTACCCTGCCCGCCGATATATTTGAAGAATACGTCTACCGGCTGGGGGCGATCAGTCGCTTCCGCTACCTGGGACGGATAGAGGATCCGATAGTGGCGACCGAACTGGGCGAAAACGACATGATCGAATTTAAACGGGACTTTTTGTATTCCAAAAACGGCATCATTAAAACAGTCGTAGCTTTTGCCAACTCCAACAATGGGAATTTGTTTCTCGGTATCTCCGATGAAGGGGAGATCATCGGGGTCAACCAAGAGTTGGAACAATATGGCGATCCAGACAAGTATATTCTCGCACTTACACAATATATTCAAGACAAGACAACCCCAATGCTTACGCCATTCCCGAAAATTTCGCTAAAAAAGGTGGGAGACAAGCATGTGGTGGCCATTTTTGTCGAGGTCGGATCGGAGTTGATCTGCGGATTGGATAAGAATGGGGAAAAGTACGTTGCCATCCGTACAAACAATCGCTCCGTCATCGTTAAGGATCCACACCAGATTGGGGAAATCTACGTCAAGCGCAAATTGGGCAGCGAAATCAGCCGCCGCTTGGGACTTCTGTAAAATTCGTATGGGCAGCGAATACGAATGGGAGGATTTCTTCATGAGAACTTGTTTACGTCTGTTCCTGTATCCGGTTTTGTTGGTCGGCTTGTTATTGACCGGCTGCTCTGCTTCATCTGAGCGCCAGTTGTCCGAAATGAAAGAACAAATAGACCTGGAAGTGGGAGCAGTTCAGAAAGTCGCGGTACTGTCAACAGATGGACAAGAGGTCGCATTGGACCCTGCGGCGTTTCTCAACGATCTTCCTGCTGAAGGGAAAGAGCTGGAGCTTTCGGATACGCCGCTCGAGCGGGAAGATGTTCGATATACCCTGATCCTGTACAGGAAAGTAGAAGCGCCTCTGGTGCTGGAGGTGGGCGAGCGAGCCAGCCGGTTTGGTGACAAAACCTACGGGGGAAGCGGTGCTGCAAATTTTTACAGGTGGGTACGTCAATTGACGGGGGAAGCGCTGCTCCAATCCAGCGTACGCACGGCTGACCTTGTTGCAGACGACTTGGGCCGCTCGGTATCGATGACGGAACAGGAAGCGGCTTCCCTTTGGCAGACACTTCAGTCCGCGGATTATCTGGAAACAGTCGAGGAAAAACAGTACCCGCTGTACCCCCGCTACCGCTTGAAACTGGACATGGGAGCAGGACATCTGGAGGCTACCGTTCTGACTCCGACGATGGTGTCCATTCCGTTTGGAAAAGAGACGCATTATTACCGAATTCAAGGGTCACTGTTCTCCACATTGACAGAGTGGTTGCCGCCAAATCACGTCAGCACGGATCCATTTGAATCCCTGTTCAAAGCGGATGAAATCCACATTCAGCCGATGGCCAACCTTGCGATTCAGCAGCAGGTTCGCAAGATGTCCGACTCCACCATTGACCTGGGGATGTCTCATCAGTGCATCCGTCTCTTGAAGAGCGGGATCCTCCAGAGCAAACCGACCGCGCTTCCGCGGCAGGAGAACTATCGCATCATCTTTGTCAGCGGTGAAACGAAAAGTACGGTACAGATGTACGATCGGTATTTTGTCTACGACGGCAAGGTGTACACCCATGGCGGTGTCGATCAGAGCGTGTTGGACCTGCTGAATGCAAAAAGAAAATAATCGAATGTTCTTATGAACTTCCATTCTTCTGGTGAGGATAAAAGAGAAAGTATCATTGCACTACCACTTTTGCGAAATTTGTCGTAGAATAGAAATGTTGCACTGATAGTGGTTGATTTGATCAATGGAAGCAGAAATCCTCTCATTGGTCAAAATCTGCCGATCTTTATCTGCCATAGGAGGATGGAGAATGAACATTCATGAGTATCAAGGCAAAGCGATACTTAAGCAGTACGGTGTAAAAGTTCCGGAAGGACGCGTAGCCTTCACCGTCGATGAAGCGGTGGAAGCGGCGAAGGAACTTGGTACACAAGTCGTAGTGGTGAAGGCACAAATTCACGCTGGCGGCCGCGGTAAAGCCGGCGGTGTAAAAGTTGCCAAAAATCTTGACGAAGTTCGTACATACGCCGAACAAATCCTCGGCAAGGTTCTGGTTACTCACCAAACCGGTCCGGAAGGGAAAGAAGTGAAGCGTCTTCTGATCGAACAAGGCTGCGACATAAAAAAAGAGTACTACGTTGGCCTTGTAGTGGATCGTTCAACAGGACGTGTCGTGATGATGGCTTCCGAAGAGGGCGGTACGGAGATCGAAGAAGTAGCGGCTCATACCCCGGAAAAAATCTTCAAAGAAGTGATCGATCCGGTTACCGGTCTGAATATGTTCCAAGCAAGAAGACTGGCATATGCCATTAACATTCCAAACGAACTGGTGAATAAGGCTGTCAAGTTCATGATGGGCCTCTACCAGGCGTTTGTGGAAAAAGATTGCTCCATCGCGGAAATCAACCCACTTGTAGTAACCGGAGACGGCGAAGTGATGGCTCTCGACGCGAAGCTGAACTTCGACAGCAACGCGCTGTATCGCCACCCTGACATCGTTGCGCTGCGCGACCTGGACGAAGAGGACGAGAAGGAAATCGAGGCGTCCAAGTACGATCTCTCTTACATCGCTCTCGACGGCAACATCGGCTGCATGGTAAACGGTGCAGGTCTGGCTATGGCAACCATGGACATCGTGAAGTTCTATGGCGGTGAACCGGCCAACTTCCTCGATGTAGGCGGCGGCGCTACCGAAGAGAAAGTAACGGAAGCGTTCAAGATCATCCTTCGCGACGAAAAGGTGAAAGGCATTTTCGTCAACATTTTCGGCGGCATCATGAAGTGCGACGTCATCGCAAACGGTGTTGTCAATGCGGCGAAACAGGTAAAACTGGACAAGCCGCTGGTCGTCCGTCTGGAAGGTACGAACGTCGAGCTCGGCAAGAAGATCCTCAACGAGTCCGGTCTCAATATCGTGGCTGCAGAATCCATGGCTGACGGCGCAGAAAAAATCGTATCTTTGGTGAAGTAAGGTTTTTCGCTTTCAACGAAAAACTTCTCTCGTAGTAAACAGTCGACTAGATACGTGAGAAAAGGTGGGAAAAATACGCGATGAGTATTCTCGTAAATAAAAATACAAAGGTGATTACGCAAGGGATTACAGGTGCAACAGGGCTGTTCCACACCCGCGGCGCCGTGGAATACGGCACACAAATGGTGGGCGGTGTCACCCCTGGCAAAGGCGGCACCGAGGTTGACGGTATCCCGGTATTCAACACCGTAGCAGAAGCAGTTGAAAAAACAGGGGCAAACGCTTCCGTTATCTATGTTGCGCCGCCGTTCGCAGCTGACGCGATCATGGAAGCGGTAGATGCGGAACTGGATCTCGTGATCTGCATCACCGAGGGGATCCCTGTTCTGGACATGGTGAAAGTAAAACGCTACATGGAAGGCAAGAAAACCCGCCTGATCGGACCGAACTGCCCGGGCGTCATCACTCCGGGCGAATGCAAAATCGGTATTATGCCTGGCTACATTCACACCCCGGGTAAAGTGGGGATTGTATCCCGCTCCGGTACGCTGACCTATGAAGCGGTTCACCAAACCTCTACCCGCGGCATCGGTCAATCGACCGCTGTCGGTATCGGTGGTGACCCTGTAAAAGGCATGGAGTTCATCGATGTACTGAAACTGTTCAATGAAGATCCGGACACCGAAGCTGTCATCATGATCGGGGAAATCGGCGGTACTGCGGAAGAGGAAGCAGCCGAATGGATTGCAGCCAACATGAAGAAGCCGGTTGTAGGCTTTATCGGCGGACAAACGGCGCCTCCGGGAAAACGCATGGGCCACGCAGGTGCGATCATCTCCGGCGGCAAAGGTACTGCGGCTGAAAAAATCGCGAAGCTGGAAGAGTGCGGTATTCGCGTAGCGAAAACTCCGGCTGTGATCGGTGAGACCCTGGTAGAGGTGCTGAAAGAAAAAGGCCTTCTGGAAAAAGTATTGAACAAATAAAAACGGAACCAGTTGTCGAAAGAGGACGAGCCCATTCGTCCTCTTTTCTTTTTGAGCGTGCCTCTGTCTCTTTTTATTATAAGGAAGAGAAAGAATGGGAGGCGTAGGCAATGCGGGAAGAGATAACAGAACTGTGGGAACGAGACTGGCTGTACTCTCTGGTGATCACACCGGGCTTGGGACGCAGGCGGCTGCGGGATATGTACAACGAACGAGGTTCTTTTCAAGAAGTAGCCGAGCATTTCTTCGACATCACAGGACAAATAACGCGTGAACAAGTCGTGCTGGACAAACAGGCCCGACTCCGTAACGGAGTGGAGTTTGTCTCCTTTCTGGACGAGGAATATCCAGAGATGCTTGGTGAAATTCCGGACCCGCCGCTCCTTTTGTTCTATCGCGGCGATTTGGCCCTGCTAAAACAGCCCTGCATCGGAGTGGTTGGTTCTCGCAAGCCGACGGCGTACGGGCGTGCCGCGTGCGGGTTTCTGGTGAAACAACTGGTGGATGCGGGCTTTGTCATCGTCTCCGGCCTCGCATACGGCATAGACGGAGAAGCTCATCGAACGGCGCTTCGCCAGGGAGGAGGCACCGTGGCGGTGCTTGGCTGCGGAATCGATCAGGTGTACCCGTCGTCCCATCGAGCCCTTTATCGGGAAATTAGCTCTTCAGGCCTGGTTCTTTCGGAGTACCCGCCGGGCATTCCTCCCGTGCCGGGTTTGTTTCCCGAACGGAACCGCATTGTCAGCGGGTTGAGCTGCGGGGTTTTGATCGTAGAAGCGGCAGAGCAAAGCGGTTCGTTGATCACCGCCGATTGCGCCCTGGAGCAGGGGCGTGAGGTGTTTGCTGTTCCGGGACCTATTTTTTCGGAAGTGAGCGCCGGCCCGCATAACTTGATAAAACAAGGTGCAAAGCTAGTAACAAGCAGCGCAGACATCGTGGCGGAATGTACGCACTTGGTTTTGCCGGCTGCGCCCGTCGCTTCAGACAACCGCTTGGATGGCATCGAACCGGAGGAAAAACGCCTGTTTGAACGCCTCACGTATGAAGCGGCGCATTGGGATGAGCTGTATGCATCGGTGGGGCCGGCCGACCGTCCTACGCTGAATCGCAGTTTGCTGCGATTGGAGGCAAAAGGGTTGGTGTGCAGCTTGCCGGGAGGGTACTATTCGCGAAAATAACGGACCTGCCCTTTGCCCATCCTCCCTTTTAAACGCGAATGCAGCGGCAGCGGCAAGTGTTTGACAAATTGGATTGCCGTATTTAATAATAGGGGAGATTCATAACTGAAAGGGGAGGAAAAAGTTGGCTGATACGCTCGTTATTGTCGAATCCCCGGCGAAAGCGAAAACGATTGGAAAATACTTAGGCAGCAAATATATAGTAAAAGCGTCAATGGGCCATGTGCGAGACCTCCCGAAAAGTCAAATGGGTGTTGACGTTTCACAAGGGTTCGAGCCCAAATACATAACCATTCGCGGAAAGGGAGACGTTCTCAAGACGCTGAAGGATGCCGCCAAAAAAGTGAAAAAGGTATATCTGGCGGCCGACCCGGATCGCGAGGGAGAAGCGATTGCCTGGCATTTGGCACAGTACCTTGGACTTGATTTGAACCAGCCGCTCCGTGTTGTCTTTAACGAGATTACCAAGGACGCCATCAAGGAAGCCTTCAAGCATCCGCGGCACATCAACATGGATTTGGTGAATGCCCAGCAGGCCCGACGCATTCTCGACCGGCTGGTGGGTTATAACATCAGCCCGATTTTGTGGAAAAAGGTGCGAAAAGGTTTGAGTGCCGGCCGTGTACAATCGGTGACCGTAAAATTGGTCATCGATCGGGAAAAAGAGATTCAAGCGTTCACACCGGAAGAATACTGGACCATAACCAGCAAACTGCTCAGTCAGGGTAAAGCGTTTGAGGCGCGTTTTCAAGGCTTTGGCGACGAAAAAGCGGAACTGAAGTCGGAGGCGGATGTAAAGCAGGTACTGGAGCGGATCCATAAGCAGCCGTACGTGGTTCAAAAAGTAACCAAGCGGGAGCGCAAGCGAAACCCTGCTCCTCCGTTCATCACCAGTTCGCTGCAGCAGGAAGCAGCAAGAAAACTTAATTTTCGCACTGCCAAAACGATGATGATCGCCCAGCAACTATATGAAGGGATCGATTTGGGAAAGGAAGGTACGGTCGGTCTCATTACCTATATGCGTACCGACTCTACCCGGGTATCGCAGACGGCACAGAATGAGGCCAAGGAGTATATTCTGGAGAACTTTGGGACAGATTATATCCCTTCCGAGCCACGCACTCAGGCGAAAAACGAAAGGGCCCAGGATGCACATGAGGCGATCCGCCCGACGTCGGTGCTGCGTACGCCGGACGATATCAAGGAATACCTCTCCCGCGACCAGCTTCGGCTGTACCGGTTGATTTGGGAGCGCTTCCTCGCCAGTCAAATGGCTTCCGCCGTTTTGGACACAATGAGCGTCGATATTGACGTAAATGGCGTTACGTTCCGTGCCACCGGCTCCAAAGTGAAGTTCCCGGGTTTCATGAAAGTATACATAGAAGGAACTGACGACGGCAAGGAAGAAGAAAGCTTCCTGCCGCCGATTGAAGAAGGACAGACGCTCGATCTGCAAGAAATCGAACCCAATCAGCACTTCACCCAGCCTCCACCCCGCTACACGGAGGCGCGCCTGGTCAAGACGCTGGAGGAGCTGGGGATCGGGCGACCGTCTACCTATGCGCCGACACTGGAGACCATTCAGAAGCGAGGGTACGTCGCCCTGGAAGAAAAACGCTTTGTCCCGACAGAGCTGGGGGAAATCGTCATTTCGTTGATTGAGGAGTTTTTTCCGGAAATTCTCGATGTCGAGTTTACTGCTCACATGGAGTCCGATCTGGACAAGGTGGAAGAAGGAATTGCCAACTGGGTAAAGGTGTTGGATCACTTTTATCAGGACTTTTCCAAGCGCGTGGTTGTGGCCGAGGAGCAGATGGAAGAAGTGGAGATAAAGGACGAAATTGCCGACGAGAACTGTGAATTGTGCGGACGCCACATGGTCTACAAACTGGGCCGCTTTGGCAAATTCCTCGCCTGCTCCGGCTTTCCCGATTGCCGCAACACGAAACCGATCGTCAAAGAGATCGGTGTCACGTGTCCGCAGTGTGGAACCGGTTCGATTATTGAACGTAAGAGTAAGAAAAGCCGTATTTTTTACGGCTGCAACCATTATCCCGAATGCGAATTCGTCTCATGGGACAAACCGATTGCCCGTCCCTGCCCGAAATGCGGCAGCATGCTCGTAGAGAAAAAGCGCAAGAAACAGGGCGTCAGCATCGTCTGCACGAAGTGTGACTACCAAGAAGAAGCAGATGCATAGGAGGAAGTGTAGAGGACATGACCCAACCATACGTAACAGTCGTTGGCGCGGGACTGGCGGGAAGCGAAGCGGCGTGGCAAATCGCCCAGTCCGGCGTCGCGGTCAAACTGTATGAGATGCGCCCGAAAACGCAAACCCCGGCCCACCACACCGATAAATTTGCTGAACTGGTGTGCAGCAACTCCCTGCGTGCCAATTCTTTGACCAACGCAGTCGGTGTGCTCAAGGAAGAGATGCGCCGGTTTGAATCGGTCATTATCGGCGCCGCAGACAAATGCGCCGTTCCTGCTGGCGGGGCCTTGGCAGTAGACCGGCATGAATTCGCCCAATACGTGACCGATTCCGTGCGCAACCATCCGCTGATTGAGGTGTATAACGAAGAGATCACGGAGATCCCTGACGGAATTGTCGTGATTGCCACAGGGCCGCTGACATCGCCCGCGTTGTCAGAACGGTTGAAACAGCTGACCGGTGAAGAGTATCTGTATTTTTACGACGCTGCTGCGCCGATCATTGAAAAGGACTCCATCGACATGAACAAGGTGTTCGTCGCATCCCGTTATGACAAGGGGGAGGCGGCCTACCTGAACTGTCCGATGTCGGAAGAGGAGTTTGACCGGTTCTATGAGGCGCTGATTACGGCAGAAGCCGTTCCGCTGAAGGAATTTGAAAAAGAGATTTTCTTCGAGGGCTGCATGCCGATTGAAGTGATGGCCAAGCGTGGGCGTCAAACGATGCTGTTTGGACCGCTCAAGCCGGTTGGTCTGATTGACCCGCGTACCGGCAAACAGCCGTTTGCCGTTGTACAGCTTCGCCAGGACAACAGTGCGGCAACGTTATACAACATCGTCGGCTTCCAGACCCATTTGAAATGGCCGGAACAAAAGCGCGTCTTCTCGCTGATTCCAGGCTTGGAGAACTGCGAAATCATCCGCTACGGCGTGATGCACCGCAACACGTTCATCAACTCGCCGAAGCTGCTTCGCCCCACCTACCAGTACCGCGATCGCGATACGCTGTTTTTCGCAGGTCAGATGACCGGTGTGGAAGGGTATGTGGAATCGGCCGCATCCGGATTGCTGGCGGGCTTAAACGCGGCCAGGCTGGCAATAGGCGAGGACCCCATCGTCCTGCCGCCGGAGACCGTAATGGGCAGCATGGCCCACTACATCACCACTACCGATCCGAACCACTTCCAGCCGATGAATGCCAACTTTGGCTTGCTGCCAAATCTGCCGGTACGCATTCGCAACAAAAAAGAAAAAAACGAAAAATTGGCTGAGCGGGCGTTGGACACAATTCAGAATTTTACACAAAACAGACACAATTACGGTTGATATTCGTTTTCATGCTGTGTTACTATTAAGGTGCTTTGAGGAGAGTGCATGTGAGATGGACATTTCGTCGAAAATATCCACGGATGAGATAGAAATGTTTACCAGCTACTTACAAGTGGAAAAGAACGCCTCTCCCCATACGGTGAAGCAGTATGTTGCAGATATCAACGAATTCGTCGCTTTTATGGAACAGCACCAAATCACCGTATTTGCTGCTGTTTCTTATTTACACGGCCGCTCGTTTTTGGCCCATCTCGGCAAACGTGGACTGTCGCGGAAGAGCATTGCGCGGAAGCTCTCGAGCCTGCGCAGCTTTTACCGCTATCTCATGAGGGAAGGCAGGCTGGAACAAAACCCGTTTCAGCTGGTTTCCACCCCGAAGGTGGAGAAAAAACTCCCTTCCTTTCTATATCCCCATGAAATACAGCCTTTTTTTGAATTGCCCGATGTCTCGACACCGCTTGGGCTTCGAGACCGTCTGATCTTTGAATTGCTGTATGCAAGCGGCATGCGTGTGACTGAGCTGGTCACACTGACGGTTGACGCAGTCAATCTGTCGGCGGGTGTCGCTCTGGTTTACGGAAAAGGGGCAAAAGAACGCTATGTTCCAATCGGCAGTTATGCCTGTGACGTGCTTCGGCAATACCTGGAGTATGGGAGAGGCCGATTGCTGGCAGGCAAACAGGACCCAGGACACCTCTTCCTGAACTACCGGGGAGAGCCGTTGTCCGATCGCAGCGTCCGGCGTGTGGTTGACAAGTATATAGAAACGCATGCGCTGAATCTGAATGTTTCCCCCCATACGTTTCGGCATACGTTTGCCACCCACATGTTGAATGCGGGGGCCGATTTGCGGACGGTGCAGGAACTGCTCGGGCATGTCAATATCTCGACGACACAGATCTATACACACGTGACCAAAGAACGGCTCCGACATGTCTACGATGCCGCTCATCCACGTGCCAACCCTAGAAGCGCGAACGTGAGTGATTTGCCTGCAGTCAGCTCAGTTAGAGTGGAGGAATGACGATGGAACAGTTTCACGCGACAACGATTTTTGCCGTTCACCATAATGGCGGGGCGGCAATGGCGGGCGACGGGCAGGTCACCTTCGGCAACAGCATGGTGATGAAGCACGGAGCCAAAAAGGTGCGCCGCCTCTATCGCGGAGAAGTGATTGCCGGTTTTGCCGGTTCGGTGGCTGATGCGATCACGCTGTTTGAAAAGTTTGAGGCCAAACTGGAAGAGTATCACGGAAACCTGCAGCGCGCTGCGGTGGAACTGGCAAAAGAGTGGCGTACTGACAAGATATTGCGGCGTCTGGAAGCGATGATGATCGTGATGAATCGTGAGCACCTGCTTCTCGTGTCAGGCAACGGTGAAATCATTGAGCCTGACGATGGCATACTTGCAATTGGTTCCGGCGGCAGCTTCGCGCTTGCAGCGGGGCGGGCGCTGAAAAAGCATGCCCCTCACCTGACGGCGCGAGAGATCGCCGAAGCTGCCTTGTTGACGGCAGCTGAGATTTGCGTCTTTACCAATTCAAATCTGGTAGTGGAAGAGATGTACCAATAGAAGGGAGGATTTCTATGCTGGCCTTTGAGCAATTGACTCCCCGCAAGATTGTGGAACACCTCGACAAGTACATCGTCGGGCAAGCCCAGGCGAAAAAAGCCATCGCAGTGGCACTGCGCAACCGTTATCGACGCAGCCGCCTGCCGGAAAACATGATCGAAGAAGTGGTGCCGAAAAACATTCTGATGATTGGACCGACCGGTGTGGGCAAGACGGAAATTGCCCGCCGCATCGCCAAGTTGACGGGAGCACCCTTTGTAAAAGTGGAAGCGACCAAGTTTACTGAAGTAGGCTACGTCGGACGAGATGTGGAATCCATGGTTCGCGACCTGGTGGAAACAGCCATTCGCAACGTAAAGCAGGAAAAGATGGAGTCCGTGAAGGAAAAGGCGGAGAAGCTGGCCAACGAAGCGATTGTCCATATTCTTGTTCCATCCCGCAAGCAGCAGAGCTCCTTCAAGAATCCGTTGGAAATGCTGTTCGGCGGGCAGCAAAACACCCAGACTCAGGCCAACGATCCAGAGGAAGCGTCCCTTGAACAGCAGCGGAGACAGGTATCCTGGCAGCTGGCTGCCGGGCAGCTGGAAGATCAAATGATTGAAATTGACGTAGAAGACCAATCTCCGTCTATGTTTGATCTGTTTCAGGTTCCGGGTACTGAACAGATGGGGATGCAGATGCAGGATATGCTTGGCAGTCTTCTTCCCAAGCGAACGAAGAAGCGAAAATTGCGAATAAAGGATGCCCGGAAGGTATTAATTCAACAACAAGCGCAAAAACTGGTGGATATGGACGAAGTTATTCAAGAATCGATTCGCCGCGCCGAGCAGCACGGTATCATCTTTATCGACGAGATTGACAAAATCGCCGGAAAAGACGGCCGTGGACCCGACGTTTCGCGCGAAGGCGTCCAGCGGGATATTTTGCCGATCGTCGAAGGTTCTACTATCATGACCAAATACGGTCCGGTGAAAACCGACTACATCCTGTTTATCGCTGCAGGAGCGTTCCACATGGCGAAACCGTCCGATCTGATTCCGGAGTTGCAGGGACGCTTTCCGATTCGCGTTGAGTTAACGAGCCTGCGCGAGGAAGATTTTGTGCGCATCTTGACCGAACCAAAAAACGCGCTTCTCAAACAATACAGTGCTCTTTTGGAAACAGAAGGGATTCGCGTCGAGTTCACATCGGATGCGATTCACGCGATCGCTCGCCTTGCTGCAGAGGTCAATCAGACGACCGACAACATCGGGGCGCGGCGACTGCACACCATGCTGGAGAAGCTCCTGGAGGACCTCTCCTTTGAAGCGCCTGACATTCATCTCGATGTTGTGCAAATTACCCCGGAATACGTAAACGAAAAGCTTGGCAGCATCGTGGGGAATCGAGATTTAAGCCAATATATTTTGTGATGAGTTGGTTGAAAACCAAACATTTTTGGGAGGAAAGTCAAAATGGATCTGTTATCAAAAACCAGAAGGATTAACCGCATGCTTCAGAAGTCTGCGGGCCACGCTGTAAACTTTAATGAAATGGCACAAGTGTTGAGCGACGTGATCGAAGCGAACATCTTCGTCGTCAGCCGCAAAGGCAAACTGCTGGGGTTCGCCATTCACCAGGAAGTGGACAACGCCCGCATCCGTAAGATGCTGGAAGAGCGCCGTTTTCCGGAAGAGTACAGCCTCGGTCTCTTGAAAGTGGAAGAAACCTCTGCCAACCTGGACATTGACAGCCCGTACACGATTTTCCCGGTGGAGATGAAAGAGGTATTCCGCACCGGCTGGACCACTCTCGTTCCGATCATGGGCGGAGGAGACCGGTTGGGTACACTGATTTTGGGGCGCGTCAACAATCAGTTTGTGGACGACGACCTGATTCTCGCAGAGGTAGGTGCCACGGTAGTAGGGATGGAAATTCTCCGTGAGCGCTCGGAAGCGATCGAAGAGGAAGCCCGCAGCAAGGCGGTCGTTCAAATGGCGATCGGCTCTCTTTCCTACAGCGAGTTGGAAGCGGTGGAACACATTTTTGAAGAGTTGGAAGGCAAGGAAGGTCTGCTCGTCGCTTCAAAAATTGCCGACCGAGTGGGTATCACCCGTTCCGTGATTGTAAACGCGCTGCGCAAACTGGAAAGCGCCGGAGTCATTGAGTCACGGTCGTTGGGGATGAAAGGAACATTCATCAAGGTGCTGAACGAAAAACTGTTGCCGGAACTGGAAAAATTGAAAACTTCGTAAGCCTGGAAGACGGTTGATAGTTTCTGACAGGGACTCACAAGGAAAGGTGCTGCGACTACTGGCGCGGCACCTTTCTTTTTGGGTGTATAAGAATTTATAAATTTGGACATCTCATACAGCCGCTAGAAAAGTGTTCGGGGCCCCGCCCGGCGAAGAAAGGGACCCCACTCGGCACATACTGGGCCCCGCCCGACCCAGCGAATGCTATGGTCGGGTGGGTGGAGCCTAGCTAACGCCGAGTGGGTCGAGGATAGCGAATGCCGGGTGGGTTTTCTTGATGAATTCTAGGACTTTTGAACTAATATTTATGAAAAAATTTTCATAAAAAATAATCAAACAATTCCATTTTTCATAAAATGTGGTGCCAAATTAGGAATTTCATGAGAAATACTAACAATATTCGGCAATTTAAGGGATTTAGTCCCATTGAATCATTTTCAGGTCCCCCTTGAAGATAGGGCTTTTTTCGTCATTGTGATTTTGATATGATTTATTCGTATTCCGTGTCGAATAAGAAGGAAATATTGGAACTTTTGCAGAAAGAACAGAGAAGAAAATTGTCGGGAGGGGGGAAATCAACCATGCTGGAAAGCAATCATTTGCGTATATTGGAGCGTTCACTCGATGTTGGCATGCTTCGGCAACGTACCATTGCCAACAACATTGCAAACATCGACACCCCTCAATATAAAAGCAAACAGGTGGTATTTGAGGAGATGCTGCAACTGGAATTGGCTGGTTCTCAGCCGAAATTGCAAGCCTACCGTACAAATGAGCGGCACATTCCGTTTGTCCCGCTAGGCAGTGTGCCTGCTCCGCAAGTGATCTCCAATCCCAACGCAACCGTGCAGATAAACGGGAATGACGTCGATTTGGAATATGAGATGAACCAGCTGGCAAAGAACCAAATCTGGTACAACGGCTTGACTCAACTGACAGCCGGTCATTTCAATAAACTGCGCAGCGTGATTGATGGTGGAGGGAGATCCTAGATGATGATGTTCCGGGGAATGGATACCAGCGCGTCGGCCCTTACGGCAAATCGACTTCGCCTTGATACGATCGCGGCCAACATCGCCAACGCCAACACGACGCGAGCCAATCTGGTAGATGGAGTTTGGCAGCCGTATCGTCGCAAATTGGTAGAGCTGGCGCCAAAGTCCAACCAATCATTTGAGAACGTACTGCAAGCGGCGGTGGGGACAGTTTACGGACAGACCGAACAGGGGGTGCGGGTAACCGCGATTCGGGAGGACAATACTCCGTTCAAACGAGTGTATAATCCGGAGCATCCCGATGCCAACGAGGAAGGATACGTTTTGCTCCCCAACGTTGATGTGATGAAAGAGATGGTAGACATGATTTCAGCTTCTCGGGCCTACGAAGCAAACGTGACCGTCCTGAACGCAACCAAGAGCATGATGATGAAAGCTTTTGAGATCAAGTAGAGAAAGGCGTGTAATCCATGGACATCAGCAGTTTAGCCAGAATCGGAGCTGTCCAACCGCAGACGGCAGCGAAACCGACAACGCCTGCAGAGGTGACAAAATCCTTTTCTTCCTTTCTCACCGATGCGTTGGATCAGGTTAACCAGGCGCAGGTGGAATCTGCCCATTTGACGGACAAGTTTGCAGCAGGGCAGATTCAAGACGTCCATCAAGTCATGATAGCGAGCCAAAAGTCGTCCCTTATGCTGCAATTGACCATGCAAGTGCGTAACAAAGTCATCGAGTCCTACCAAGAAATTATGCGCATGCCTATCTAACTGTAGTTGCTATTCCTTGGTGAGGTGAACCATGAACGAACGTCTAGCAGGATATAAAGAACAGATAACAGGAAAATGGAATCAGTTTTCAACCAAACAAAAGTGGATGATATCTGCAACCGCATTGTTTCTCCTCATCTCACTCGGTCTATACATATACATAGCATCCCAACCTGTGTATCAGCCGCTTTATAACCAACGGCTGAGCGAGCAGGAAATTGGAGTCATCAAACAGGAGCTGGAAAGCCGGCAAATACCCTACCGCATAACCGGAAACGGCACTGGGATTGAAGTGCCGGAAGTAATGGCTCAGGACGTGATCGTCGACCTGGCTGCGCAAGGGATACCCAGTGAGGCGGGAATCAATACGGAAATTTTCTCCAGCACCAGCACACTCGGTGTGACGGATCGACAGTTTGACGTTCTAAAAAAAGAAGCGCTTCAGCAAGAACTGAGGAAGATGCTGGAACGGGTAAAAGGAGTTCGCGCCGCGCAGGTGATGATTACCCTGCCGCAAGAGAGCGTATGGGTGACCGAAACACCTGACAAGGCCACCGCTTCTGTCATTGTTGATGTAGAACCGGGAACGCGACTGGATCAAAAACAAATCAATTCGCTCTATCTGATCGTTTCCCGCAGTGTACCAAAACTGCCAACTGAAAACATTACCATTACGGACCAGTACTCCAACTTGTTGGAACTGGCCGAAAACACGGAAGTTGCTGGATCGCTTACCCTCTACGAACAACAGGAAAAGATAAAAGCCGAAGTCGAGAAAAAGATTCAGCAGAACCTCTACAATCTGCTCGGCACCATCATGGGACGGGACAAGGTAATCGTACACGCTGCCGTCAAGATGAACTTCGACAAGGAAAACCGCGTGGAAAATCTGGTGGAGGCGCCGGACAAGGAGAACAACGAAGGGTTAATCATTTCTGCGCAAAAGTTATCCAAAACGTTCTCCGGCCAAGGGACACCGCCGGGTGGAGTTGGCGGTACCGGTCCAAACGACGTTGCGAGCTACCCTGGAGGCAGTTCGCAAGGCGCAAACAGCCAGTATGAAGAGCTGAACGATGTGGTAAACCGGGAAGTAAATCGGATTACCCGAAACATTACCATGAGTCCGTACCAGATTGAAGACATCTCCATTAACGTCGGGGTAGAACCTCCGGCAGGCGGTCAATTGGACGAGCAGACGATGGAGAACATCAAGCAGGTGCTGCGCAATGTCGTACGGGTAACGCTGAGTGAAAAAAACGTCGAGCTTACACAGGAACAGCTGGACGGACGCATTTCCGTATTCCCGCGAACGTTCTCCGGCAAAGTGGTCGTAGAAGAGACAAGCTCTCTCAGTCCCGCTCTTCTCTATGGAACAGGGATTATTGCCCTGTTGGCTCTTGGTGCCGTCGCATTTCTCATCTATCGCAGGCGAAATCAAGCGAATCTGCAGCAAGAGGAAATGCCGGATCTGCAGCCGCCGCAGCCGTTTGAGGTACCGGACCTCGTCTATGCGGAAGATGACGACCAGGTCGTTGTCCGGAAGCAGTTGGAAAAGTTAGCGCGCAGCAAGCCGGACGAATTTGTCGTCTTGCTTCGTACATGGTTAGCTGAAGATTAGGGAGTGAAAGCAGATGGCTCGCGGCGCCAAAGAGTTGACCGGAAGACAAAAGGCTGCGATTCTTCTCATCTCACTCGGACCGGAAGTTTCCACACAGGTTTTCAAACATCTTCGTGAGGATGAGATTGAGCAGCTTACATTGGAAATTGCCAATGTCAGAAAAGTAGATTCCGATGAAAAAGAGAAGATTCTTTCCGAGTTCCACCAGATTGCAGTGGCAAAAGAGGTAATCTCCCAGGGCGGGATTACCTACGCGAAAGAAATCTTGCAAAAGGCTCTGGGTGAGAGCAAAGCGATGGACATCATCAATCGCCTGACAGCAAATCTGCAGGTTCGTCCGTTCGACTTTGCCCGCAAGGCAGATCCCAGCCAAATCTTAAACTTTATCCAGAATGAGCATCCGCAAACCATTGCCCTCGTGCTTGCCTACCTGGAACCCACGCAGGCGGCGATGATTCTTTCCGCACTGCCGCAGGAGCGTCAGGCAGATGTCGCCAAACGGATTGCGTTGATGGACAGCACATCTCCGGAAGTCATTGCCCAGGTGGAACAGGTACTGGAGCAGAAGCTATCGGCAACGGTGACACAGGACTACACGCAAGCGGGTGGCATTGAGGCGATTGTCTCCGTGTTAAACGGCGTCGATCGCGGTACCGAACGTACCATTCTGGATTCCCTGGAGATTCAGGATCCCGAGCTCGCAGAAGAAATCAAAAAGCGAATGTTCGTATTCGAAGACATCGCGACGCTGGACAACCGTTCCATCCAACGCGTCATACGCGACGTGGAAAATGCGGACCTGCAGCTCGCGCTCAAGGTGGCCAGCGAAGAAGTTCGGGAGACGATCTTCCGCAACATGTCCAAGCGGATGGCCGACACGTTCAAGGAAGAGATGGAGTTTATGGGCCCCGTTCGTCTGCGCGACGTCGAAGAAGCGCAATCGCGGATCGTTGCTACCATCCGCCGCTTAGAAGAGGCGGGTGAGATCATCATCGCTCGCGGCGGAGGAGATGATATCATTGTCTAGGATCATCAAATCAGCCCACTACTCGGCGTCGGAAGAGAAGGTAATTCTATCGGTGAAATCTCTTCCGATATTAAAGACGGTAGTTTCATCTGAAAGGTTGCAAGAATTTGAAGAAAAAATGAAAAGTGCGGAAGATGAAGCGCAAACAATCCTTCGGGATGCTGAGGAAACTGCTTCCAAGATGCTTCACGAAGCGGCGCAGCAAGCGGAGCTGCTGAAACACCAGGCGCTTGCCGAAATTGAACAATGGTGGCAAGAGAGGCGTCAGGAAGCGGACGGGCTGTTTCAACAGACGCTGGAAGAAGCCAGGCAACAAGGATTTGCCCTCGGGCGCGAGGAAGGCAAGCTTCAGGCCATGCAGGAAGAGCAAGAGGCCGTTCAAACGGCGAAACATGTATTGGCCCAAGCATTCGCCGAAAAAGAGAGGATTATCGCGGAAGCGGAGCCGTTTTTGGTTGAATTGAGCATGGAAGTGGCGAAAAAGGTGATTGGGGATGAACTCAATACGTCCCCGGAGCCGGTGCTGGAGATAGTCCGGAGGGTGCTGCGCCGCTCTCGCGTACACGGAGACATAACGGTTTGTGTCAACCATCGGTATTTTGACTATGTACAGGAGCACCGGACGCAACTGTTGGCGCTTCTGGATGGCCAGGCCGAACTGTCAATTTATCCGGATCATACGGTACGGGACGGAGGATGTGTAATCCGTACACCATTTGGAAGCGTAGATGCTCGCATCGATACCCAGCTTGCCGAAATCAAACAGGTTTTACTGGACATTGCGCGGGGAAGTGAAGGGAAATGACCTTTCTGAACATCGCGAAGTACAAGGAAACCCTGCAGGAGATAAACCCGATCCGCGTAAACGGGAAAGTAACCCAAGTGGTGGGACTGACGATTGAGTCTCAGGGGCCGGAAGTGAAGCTGGGTGAAATCTGCCAGATCTATTCCCAGCACGGCGAGGAGCCCATATCTGCAGAGGTAGTGGGTTTCCGCGACAATAAAGTTCTGCTGATGCCCTTGGGCGAACTGACATCCATCGGTCCGGGCTGTGATGTGGTGGCAACAGGACGAGCCCTCTCGGTAAAGGTGGGGCCGGAGATTTTGGGAAAGGTGCTGGACGGATTGGGACGACCCATGCAGGGAGGAAGCCTTCCCTTTGGACTCATTCATTATCCGACGAACAACATGCCGCCCAATCCGTTGCTTCGTCCGCGCATCTGTGAGCCGCTCAGTGTGGGGGTTCGTGCCATTGACGGCCTGTTGACGATCGGGAAAGGACAGCGCGTGGGTATTTTCGCCGGATCCGGTGTGGGGAAGAGCACACTGATGGGAATGATCGCCCGCAATACCACCGCCGACGTCAACGTTATCGCACTGATCGGGGAACGTGGGCGCGAGGTGATGGAGTTTATCCACCGTGATCTGGGGGAAGAAGGACTGCAGAAGTCCGTTGTGGTGGTCGCCACTTCTGATCAACCGGCGATGATCCGAATCAAAGGGGCGATGATAGCCACCTCGATCGCCGAGTATTTCCGCGACCGCGGGCTGAATGTCATGCTGATGATGGATTCGGTTACCCGTTTTGCCATGGCGCAGCGTGAAATCGGACTGGCGATTGGAGAACCTCCGGCGACGAGAGGATATACGCCATCTGTTTTCGCTGTATTGCCAAAGCTCCTGGAGCGGGCAGGGACTGCGGATAAAGGAAGCATCACCGCGTTTTACACGGTCTTGGTCGACTCCGACGACATGAACGATCCGATTGCGGACGCGGTCCGCGGTATTCTCGACGGACATATCGTCCTCGACCGCAAAATTGCCCATAAAGGTCATTTTCCGGCGATTGATGTTCTGCAAAGCGTCAGCCGTGTCATGAATGAAATCTGTTCCGACCAGCATCTGGAAGCTGCGAGACAGTTGAAACGCCACCTAGCGACTTATCGGGAAGCGGAGGATCTCATCAACATCGGCGCCTACAAGCTGGGAACGAACAGGGAGATTGACGCAGCGATCCGCTACCGCGATATCATTCGAGACTTTACGGCGCAGGGAACACA
Source organism: Brevibacillus soli (assembly GCF_044759095.2). Taxonomy (NCBI): domain Bacteria; kingdom Bacillati; phylum Bacillota; class Bacilli; order Caryophanales; family Paenibacillaceae; genus Brevibacillus; species Brevibacillus soli. Next base: position 103,103 of record NZ_JBIYSM020000002.1, on the reverse strand, counting down.
CGAACCGTCTGATTTCGCCACTACCATTCAAGCGTTAACCGCTCACTTTGGAGGGTTATCATAGTGAAAACCTTTCAGTTTCATCTGCAAAAGGTTCTCGATCTGAAAGAGAAAGAAAAGGAACAGGCGGCATGGGCCTTCGGAAAATCCGTTCAACGGCGCAACGAAGAGGAGAACAAACTTTATCGCCTGACGGAGATTCACGATGAAGTGACGCAAATGCTGCATGCGGTACAATCACAGACATGCAGCGCCGCAGAGTTGATTGAAATCAACCGCTACCGTCAATCGGTCGAACGCTCGATTACCGCCCAACAGCGAACGCTTTACGGTTGTGAGCAGGAAGTGGAACAGTGCAAACATCGACTGACGAAGCAAATGCAGGAGACGCAGCTGTGGCAACGCTTGCGGGAAAAAGCGCAGGAACATTTTGTCGAAACAATAAAGAACCACGAGCAAAAATGGTTGGACGAAATCGGCACCCAGCTTTATCTTCGCAGAAGTCTCTAGGAGGTACATATGGAAGATATCCGAGAAGAGAGGGAATACAGCAGGTGGGAATGGTTCTTCTATATGATATTGATTCCCGCCCTGTTTGCCAGCATCCTCGGCGGAGTGCTGTTGAGCCTGCTGGGTGTCAATGTGCTGGGGAAGGTTCTCGATTGGGCCAATACCATCCCATACGTAGAAAAAATCGTCCCGGACCCCGGCCCTGAAGCTGCCTTAAAAGAACCTGACCTGGACAAGCAGGTTGCGGCCTTAAAAGGCGAGCAGGCCAAAAACAAGCAGACGATCGCCGCTCTGGAAGAAGAAGCAGCGAAAAAAGAGTCAACCATTCAGGCTTTGCAGGCACAGATTCAGAACCTGCAAAAATTGATGGAAGACAAGCGGACGACGGAGGAAGAGCGGCAAAAGCAGTATCAGGATCTGGCCAAGCTGTATACGACGATGTCTGCCAAAAATGCTGCCTCCATCGTTGGAAATTTGAGTCTCCAGGAATCTGTCACGGTATTGACCAAGATGAAGCCGGAACAGCGGGCAGCCATTCTGGAAAAAATGGACCCGAAAAAAGCGGCTGACATTTCCATCCTGCTGAAGGATACGGTCGTCAACAAGGATGACGACATTGCCGCTCTTCAGGAACGCGTCCATGTACTGACCAAGGCGCTGAGCGAAACGCGGCAGGATTCAACCAGTCTGGACCAGCTGATCAATACCTTTTCGCAAATGCCCGCAGAAGATGCGGCCAGCATCCTTCGCAAATTGGTGGGTACCAGCCAGAGCAGAGTGATTTCCATTCTGGCGGGAATGGCGAATGACAAGCGAGCGCAAATTCTCTCTGCCATCGCGAAACAGGACGCAACATTGAAAGAAAATGTCGCCGCTCGTATCACCAACGAGTTGCTTCGATAAGCATATTTGTGCTTGTCGTTCCTATAGCAACAAAATACCAAAGGAGGTGATTGAGATGAATGTAGTCAACATGATGGCGACGCTCGGCAGTCCGAACGTGGCAAGCGTCATCCCGCAAGAGTACGCCGGAATGGGGAATCTGTTCGCCCTGCAAATGGGAAACGCCTTGCAAAACATGCAGCAGGCCGATGTACTCTCCACACGAACCGGCGACCTTAGCGCCGAAGATGTGGAACAGCTGGAAGACTTGTTGGCCATGCTTCAGCAACTGCTTGATTCGGGTATCGTTCAACAGCAGGAATTGGCTCCCCAGGTAGAACAGAAGCTGGATTCGCTGGATAAGGCTTTAGCCCAACTGCAAAAAGCAAGTACAGCGGTCCTGAACCAGGAGGACAGTCAACGCCTCATCGCTACGTTCACTCAGCAGGGCCTGTCGAAGGAAGCTGCGACGAAAGCAATGGATTTGCTTGTCTCTTTGTCACAAGCGGGAGACACCATCAAGCAGCCCAAATGGCAGGATACAGGGAAGCAGGTTCAGGAGTTGTTTGCGGCACTTGGCATGCATCCAAAGGAAGACGGCAAAACGTTCGCAATGGACCGACGTTCCCTATCGGCAGTGCCGTCAGTGTCAAAAGCAGATTGGCCTCAAAGCATGGCTTTCGCATCGTCCCAATTGAAGATGGAGACGGTGAAATCCGTGCAAACGCTGCGAGTTCATCAGGCGCTGTCACGCTATCAGGCCGAAGCCGGCATCAACAACGTCCCGGCTGCTGTGGAATCGGTGAACAGGATGGCCGGTCAGTCAGACAAGCAGACGGCAAGTGAAGGTACGCCGCTGCCTATCCAGACACCGACTGTGCCTGTGTCTACCGTGCAAGTCAGTGGATCGACACAGCAGGCTATGAGCAACAACGGTTACATCGTGCATGGCAATGAGTTTGCCCAAAAAGTGAGTGAACTGTTTGTGAAGCAGATGAAAATCGGTACCGCCAACGGTGTGAGCGAAGCAAAGCTGATTTTGTACCCGCAGTCACTGGGACAAGTTGATGTGAAAATCACCTCACACAACGGACAGATCACGGCCCAGTTCTCCGCAGAGACCGCAAACGGCAAGGAACTGTTGGACAACCAGCTGCCGCAGCTGCGCGCAGCGTTGACGCAGCAAGGTTTACAGGTCGATCGACTGGAAGTGACGCAGCAGCAGACACATCAATTCAGCTTCCAGCAACAGCGCGAACAATCGCGACAGCAACAGGATAGCGGACGCCGGCAGCAAAAGCAGCAAGAGGAGCAAACGGAGTTCTCTCTGGAATCGCTCGTGGATCGTTCGGAGCCCATTGCAGCGATGTGGGATCGCTTGAAGAAGGCTGCAGGAATTGAATACTCCGCTTAAGGGAGCCAAGAGGGGGGGAAGTCATGAACCACTCGTTTCGCGTGGGACAAACCTATTTTCCTCCGAAGCCGCATAGCATCACCAAAGCACCTGGTCCCCAAACCGTTCAAAAGCCGTTCCAGCAATGGCTTACAGATTCACTGCAGCAGGTGAACAATACAAAACCGCTCTCCTTTAGCCAACATGCGATTCACCGCTTGCAGGAGCGCGGTATTGAACTGACGGAACCGGACCTGACTCGCTTGGAAACAGCTGTACAGAAAGCGGCGAACAAAGGCGCCAAGGAATCATTGATCATGATGGACAACGTCGCCTATGTCGTCAGCGTAGTCAATCGCAAGGTGATCACGGCGGTGGACGGAGCGAGCATGAAAGACAATGTCTTTACCAACATCGACAGCGCCGTTTTTGTCTAAAAACCTACAGAAGAAAAAAAGGGCTGGCCCTCTGTGAGGAAGCCCAATCGGATTACCGACCGACTGAGGTAATCATCTGTGATACCAAACTTGAGGGGAGATAATAAAGATGCTTCGTTCCATGTACTCCGGCATTTCCGGTCTGCGCGGTTTTCAAACCAAACTGGATGTAATCGGCAACAACATTGCGAACGTTAACACGGTTGGCTTCAAGAAAAGCAGAGTCATGTTCCAGGATATCCTCAGCCAAAACATTCAGGGTGCGACTGCACCGTCTGAGGATGGCGGAAAAGGCGGGGTTAACCCGATGCAGGTAGGCCTTGGCTCAGCGGTGGGTTCGATCGAGATGGCGTTTTCCAGCGGCAGCCCGATGACCACCAACCTGCCGACAGACTTGTCCATTGAGGGTGAAGGATTTTTCATGGTACGCGGTTCGGATGACGGCCCGATCTACTATACCCGCGCCGGTAACTTTACTCGCGATGCACAGGGATTTCTGGTCAATTCACAAGGGATGAAGCTCCTCAGCACCGATGGTGATGCGATCCAGATTTCCCGCAACGACGGCATTACCTCTTATTCCATCGGAAAAGACGGTGTGATTACGACCGTGGATGACACGGGTGCGCTTGACACCCCGTATACTGTGGGAATCATGTCCTTCAACAACCCGGCCGGCTTGAAGAAAGTCGGGAATTCCCTCTACGAGTATACGGGTAACGCAGGTGCTCAGGGAGACGATCCGACAACACCGCTTTCCCCGACTGACGCGCAGGTAAACATCATCTCCGGACAGCTGGAAATGTCCAACGTTGACCTGTCCGAAGAATTTACGGAAATGATCGTGGCACAGCGCGGATTCCAGGCGAACTCCCGGATTATCACCACGTCCGATACCGTACTGGAAGAACTGGTTAACCTGAAACGATAACGGGTAGGTAATTGATATGAGTGTGGATGGAAGGGCATCAAGCCCTTCCTGATCCCGCTCGATTTTCGAAGGAGTCAGTCATGATTAAACTCACTCGCTTTAACGGCGGCAGGTTTTATCTCAACATTACCCATATTGAAACGGTGGAATCCACCCCAGACACCGTGATTACCCTGATCAACGGCAAAAAGTACATTGTCAGGGATCCTGCAGACGAAGTAGCTGCGCAGATTACTGCCTTTTATCAACGCGCCCACACGGCAAGCGTAACTCCGCGTCTGACTGACGATTCTATCGAATAGCGGGAGGCCTACGATGTTTCAAAACAAACTGTTTAACATGGCACTTATTGTCATCATCGCAATTTCGCTGCTCGGTGTGGTTTCCTTCGTTCTGTGGCAGACGTATCTGTCACCGGCGGCACAAACCGCGGCCCACGAAATACCGAAAGAGGAAAAGCCTCTGACAGCGGAAGAAATGCAAGAGTACTCTTTGGACACCGACAAGATTACCACCAATTTGCTCACCAATAACTACATAATTATTCGTTTCACCATCACCACTGACAGCGTGGAAGCAAAAGAAGAGCTGGAACAGCGGCTTCCGCAGGTAAAACAGATCATCATCAAAACGTTGGCCGGACTCTCCCCGGAAGACATCAAGGGAACAGAAGGCGTCAACAAGCTGGAAGCCAAAATCATGAACGAGACCAGCGCCCTCATGCAGGAAGGGAAAATCGTACAAGTGATCACGACAGAACGCGTGTTGCAGTAACAACGCGATGCAGATATACATAGCCGGGAGGTGACGAAACATGGCCGAGGTTCTCTCACAAAGTGAGATTGATGCGTTGTTGGCTGCTCTCTCATCGGGAGAGATGGATGCCAACGAGCTGAAAAAAGAAGAGACTGAGCGAAGAGTGAAAGCATACGACTTCAAACGTGCGCTGCGCTTCTCCAAAGATCAGATCCGCGGTTTGACCCGTATTCACGAAAACTATGCGCGTCTTTTAACAACGTATTTTTCCGCTCAGCTTCGTACCTTCGTGCAAATTACGGTTGCCTCCGTCGACCAATTACCGTATGACGAGTTTATTCGCTCCATCCCCAAAATGACGATCTTGAACATTTTTGAAGCGCCGCCTCTCGAAGGGCGCATGGTGTTGGAAGTGAACCCGAATATCGCGTACGCGATGCTGGATCGACTGCTTGGCGGACAAGGTACCATTCCTGACAAGATGGGAGCACTGACGGAAATTGAAACGACTGTCATGGAACGAGTGTTTAGCAAGGCGCTGGATACGTTCCATGAGGCGTGGAAGCAAATTATCGAGCTGGATCCGTATCTGGAAGGCCTGGAAATGAATCCGCAGTTCATGCAGATCGTCTCCCCCAACGAAATCGTGGCGGTGATATCGTTCAGCACGAAAATCGGCGAAACGACCGGGATGATCAATTTGTGTCTGCCGCATGTGGTGTTGGAGCCGATTATGCCGAAGCTGTCCGGCCAGTACTGGTTTTCCAAGCAGAAGAAGAACAGGGACGAGGAAGAGCGGCTGCGCGTCGAGGAGCGCGTGAAAACGGCGGCACTGCCGATTATTGCCGAGCTGGGAACGGCGACCATTACGGTTGGCGACTTCCTGCAGCTTTCGGCGGGTGATGTGATCCAACTCGATCAGTTGATCGAGCATAAGATGAAAATAAAGGTGGGCGACCGTCTCAAGTTCCTGGGTCAGCCTGGTACGCAAAAAGGGCGTATCGCTGTGCAGATTGACGAAGTCCTCGAGGAAGGAGAGGAGATTTATGAGTAGAGACATGCTTTCTCAAGATGAGATTGATGCGCTGTTGCGCGCAAATAACCTGGTTGAAGAAGAAGAGGAAGCGAATGGAAGCCCGGATGTGGGCGAATTCCTGACTCCGTTTGAACAAGACGCCTTGGGGGAAATAGGCAATATTACCTTTGGAAGCGCAGCGACTGCTCTCTCTACCCTGTTGAATCAAAAGGTAGACATCACGACGCCAACCGTGTCCATGGTACAGAGCGATCATCTCGACAAGGAATTTCCGATTCCGCATGTGTCTGTTCATGTGCAATATACGGACGGTTTTGAAGGGATCAACCTGTTGGTCATTCGTCTGGAGGATGCGGCTGTGATTGCCGACCTGATGATGGGCGGGGCCGGAAAACCGGAATCGACCGAACTGTCAGAGTTGCACATCAGCGCCGTGCAGGAAGCGATGAACCAGATGATGGGGTCTGCCGCCACTTCCATGTCCACGATTTTCAATCAATTCGTGAACATTTCCCCTCCGGGCATTGATGTGTTGGATCTGAGCAAAGGGGAGGGCCGAGAAAACTTACCGACGACTGAGATGCTGGTCAAAGTATCCTTCCGTTTGAAAGTGGGCGAACAGGGCGAATTGATCGACTCCAATATCATGCAGCTCCTTCCCATTTCCTTTGCCAAACAGATGATCAGTATGCTGTTGGGAACCAGTGAGGCAGAACCTGCCGGTCAACCGACCACGCCGAGCCAGCCTGTGTTTGCAGAACCGGAAGTAGCGGCAGCCGCGGCAGTAACGCCTCCGCCGGTTCAACCGCCAACCGCGCCACAGCAGCCGCCTGCGTACCAACAGCAGCCTCCGGCGGGGTATGCGCCACCAGCGGGCTATCCGATGCAGCATGATCCGTACGCCATGCACAGCATGCAGCCTGGCGGTTATCCAACGTATCCGTATCCGCCTCACTATCAGCAGCCACCGGTTCCTCAACCGGCCCCTCAGCACTTCGGGGGTGCAGCGGGAGCCCATGTAAAACCGGCACAGTTCTCACCGTTCAGCGGAGGTGCCATGGCGCTGCCGGATGAGCAAAATCTCAATTTGCTGCTCGACATCCCGCTTCAGGTAACCGTAGAGCTGGGGCGAACGAAAAAACTGATCAAGGAAATTCTTGAGCTGTCTGCCGGTTCCATCATCCAGTTGGACAAGCTGGCGGGAGAGCCTGTCGATATTCTGGTGAACAACAAATTGATTGCAAAAGGGGAAGTTGTCGTCATTGACGAAAACTTCGGGGTGCGTGTAACCGACATTATCAGTCAATGGGATCGCGTACAAAAATTACAGTAGTCACTTGAGGAGGAGCCAACGATGTCCAATAAAGTATTAATCGTAGACGATGCAGCGTTCATGCGCATGATGATCAAGGAGATTTTGACGAAAAACGGCTACAGCGTGGTTGGAGAAGCAAGCGACGGGGCGCAGGCGGTAGAGAAGTACAAGGAGTTGGGACCCGATCTGGTAACCATGGACATCACCATGCCGGAGATGGACGGTATCACGGCCCTGAAAGAAATTAAAAAGTTTGATCCGAACGCACGCATCATCATGTGCTCCGCGATGGGTCAGCAAGCGATGGTCATCGATGCCATTCAAGCAGGGGCAAAAGACTTCATCGTCAAGCCGTTCCAAGCTGATCGCGTCATTGAAGCGATCAAGAAAACGCTGGGATAATGATGATGCATCGAAAAGCAGGGGCTCGACTCGTCCGGATCTGCTGTCTCATCTTGCTGCTTTTCGCTTCGCTTCCCCCGGTCTCTTTTGCCGAAGAAAAATCGGCCTGGGACGCCATCGTGAACGGCGGGGTCTCCGGCAGCAATGTTGCCAATGGGGGAACCGTGCCATTGACCGCAATTCCAGGGAGTGATACGACTGGCGTGTGGGGCTACCTGCTGCAGGTAGTATTTTCGTTGGGTGTCATCGTGGTTTGCATATTCCTGCTGCTGCGATTCCTGGGCAAAAGGCAGTTATCCGCCACCAGCGGACCGATCAAGGTGATTGGAGCTGTCTCACTGGGGAACGGTAAGACGCTGCAAATCGTCATGATTGGCGATTCCCTGTACCTATTGGGTGTAGGGGAGAACGTTCAGCTTTTGCGCCATATTCCGTCAGGCGAAGAAGCGGACGTTGTGCTTGCCGAGCTGGAAATGAAACCGGTCGCCGGTTGGAAATGGGATTGGCTGCCTTTCCCGGTGAAGAAGAATCAGGAAGAGATGCTGTTTACTGCCGACCAACCAGACGGCTCCTTCGAGGAGCTGCTCAACAAGCAGTGGAGAGAAGTCAACCGGCAGACAGGCAAAGCTAATTCGTGGACGGATGAGAAAGGCCACCACAGAGGGGATCCATCATGAAACGAACGTTACAACTGCTTTTGATTTTTGCCATCATTCTGATGATCCCGGCGATTGCCCAGGCGGCTCCAAACGCGCCTGCTTCGGATAACGTACCGATCATTCCGTCTATTGACTTGAAAATCGGCGGGGGCAGCGGAAATCCTGCTGAAACCTCTTCGGCCGTGCAAATCCTGCTGATCTTGACGGTCCTATCGGTAGCTCCTGCCATTTTGCTTTTGATGACCAGCTTTACCCGCATTGTCGTCGTCCTCTCCTTTGTTCGCAATGCACTGGCGACACAGCAGATGCCGCCCAATCAGGTGCTGGTTGCTCTCGCCTTGTTTATGACGTTTTTTATTATGGCTCCTACGTTTGCCAAGGTAAACGACACGGCAGTCCAACCGTTCATGCAGGGGAAGATGACACAGCAGCAGGCGTTTGACGCTGCGGTGGGGCCATTCAAGGAATTCATGGCAAAACAGACACGGGAAAAGGATCTGGCTCTCTTTCTGGAGCACGCCAAAGCGGAACGGCCGAAGACGATTCAGGACATTCCCCTTACCGCACTCGTTCCGGCGTATGCAATCAGCGAGCTGAAGACAGCATTTCAAATCGGATTCATGATTTTCATTCCGTTCCTGGTCATCGACATGATTGTCTCCAGCATCCTGATGGGGATGGGGATGATGATGCTGCCGCCGGTGATGATCTCATTGCCGTTTAAAATCTTGTTGTTCATCATGGTGGATGGTTGGTATCTCATCGTCAAATCGCTCTTAACCGGTTTTTAATCCCAGGCAGGTTGCACGTGTAGGAGGGTAGTGCATGACACAGGAATTATTGATGCAGGTAGCCCAGGGCTCGGTTTACACCATCTTGCTGGTGACGGCCCCAGCGGGTCATTTTAGGATTTCTGTGCGAAATGATGTATCTGAGTGTCCAGGTAGCCGGCGGGCTGATGGACATGCAGATGGGGTTTGCCATGGCAAACGTCATTGATCCGCGGACAGGTGTGTACGTCCCGATCACGGGCAGCTTCAAAAATATTCTGGCGATGCTCTATTTCCTCAGCATCAACGGGCACCATCTGCTGATCCGCGGCATCATCGCCAGCTATCAGGCCATCCCCATTGACAGGATGTGGGTCCCGCTCGGCAATGAGCAGGTCATGTGGATGGCGGTAAAAGTGTTTCGCGACATGTTTCTAAGCGCCTTTCTGATCGCCGCTCCGATCGTGGTCGCGTTGTTTCTCGTAGATCTCTCTCTTGGAATTATCGCCAAATCCGTTCCGCAATTTAATATTTTTGTGGTCGGATTGCCGCTGAAAATGATTGCCAGTTTCTTGTTGCTGATTGTGGTCATGCCGGCCTTTTTACTTACCTTAAACGGATTGTTTGAAAAAATGTTTCGGGCGCTCGCAGAGATGATGAAACTGCTCGGAGGCTCACCATGAAGCGTCATATTTTTCTTTATCCAGTTGACCTGCAGTACTTTTCCGGCGAAAAAACGGAAAAGGCAACTCCCAAAAAACGGCAGGATGCGCGGAAGAAAGGACAGGTTGCGAAGAGTTCCGATCTTGCTCCCGCCGTATCCATGACAGCTTTTTTTCTGCTGTTGCTGCTGTTCGGATCGACGATGTTTCGAATCTTCCAGAACATTTTGCGGGAGTCCCTTGGAACCTATACGACCTGGGAGGTTAACCAGGAAAATTTGAGTGTCATTACCAGTCAGCTGTTGTTTGAATCGCTGAAGATCGTCGGTCCCGTACTGGGACTCGCGCTGGTCGTCGCTTTTGCCGCGAATTATCTGCAAGTCGGGTGGATGTTTACCACCGAGCCGCTGCGGATGAAGTTGGAGAAGCTGAATCCCATTGAGGGAGCCAAGCGGATTTTCTCCTTGCGCACGCTGGTGGAACTGTTTAAGTCCATTTTAAAGATTTCCGCGGGACTATTCGTTGCCTTTACGATCTTGTGGAACACCAAACACGAGCTGATCCAGCTCTCGTTGAAATCAATAGAAGCAGCCGTCGCCTTTACGGCGGACGAGGTTGTGAAGCTGGGCCTGTTCATCGGGTGTCTGCTCGTTATCTTGGCGTTGTTGGACTATTTCTACCAACGGTACGAATACGAGAAGAGCTTGCGGATGTCCAAGCAGGATATCAAGGACGAACACAAACAGTCGGAAGGGGATCCGTTGATCAAGGGGAAAATTCGCGAGCGTCAACGCAGTATGGCCATACGACGCATGATGCAGGAACTGCCGAAAGCGGATGTGGTCATTACGAACCCGACGCACTTTGCCGTGGCCATCAAGTATGACGCGAGCCAAATGAGCGCTCCAACGGTCATCGCCAAAGGGCAGGATTACCTCGCGCTGAAGATCAAAGAGATCGCCAAGAAGCACAGAATTGTAACCATGGAAAACAAGCCCCTGGCCCGGGCTCTTTATAATCAAGTGGAAATTGGTCAGCAAATCCCCGAGGAACTGTTTAAAGCGGTCGCGGAAGTTCTTGCGTACGTGTACAAACTGCAGGGGAAAGTGAAGTAATAGAACCCGCCGGGCGGGGCTAAGAAAGAAAGCCCCCTGGGGAACCTGGGTGTAGCTTCGCGAGGAAGTTAAGCCGACGTAGAATCGCCACTAAGATGGAGGGTGGAAAAAGTGGGATACAAAGAGCTGGGTACCATACTATTTGTGATCAGTATTGTCGTCATGATGGTCATCCCACTGCCTTCGGAGCTGTTAGACCTGCTGTTGATCGTGAACATCTCCCTTTCTTTGACGATTTTGCTTGTTTCGATGTACACCAAAGAGGCGTTGCAATTTTCCATTTTTCCTACCTTATTGCTGATTACGACTCTGTTTCGCCTGTCACTGAACGTATCCACGACGAGAAACATCCTCTCGCACGGCGAGGGCGGAAAGGTGATTGAAGCCTTCGGGCATTTCGTCGTGGGAGGCAATCAGGTGGTAGGCTTTGTCGTCTTCCTGATCCTGATCATTATTCAGTTCATTGTCATCACCAAAGGTTCCGAACGGGTGGCGGAAGTGGCGGCGCGCTTCACCCTCGACGCGATGCCGGGGAAACAGATGAGTATTGACGCCGACCTGAATGCGGGGATGATTACCGAGTCAGAAGCCCGTGCCCGGCGAAAAAAGATTGAAGATGAGGCTGACTTTTACGGAGCGATGGACGGTGCCAGCAAGTTCGTAAAAGGGGATGCCATCGCAGGCATTATCATTTTTATCGTAAACATCATCGGCGGCTTTATTATCGGTATCCTCATACACGATATGGACTTTAAAGAGTCGGCATCCACGTTTACCAACCTGTCTGTGGGAGACGCGCTCGTCAGCCAGATACCGGCGCTGTTGATTTCAACGGCGACAGGTATCATTGTGACCCGCGCAACCTCCGGAGAGACGTTGGGAGAAGACATTACCGGGCAGCTGTTCAGTTATCCCCGGCTGATGTACATTGTTGCGGGCGTGATCACTCTTCTTGGTATGTTTACTCCAATTGGCCTGGTACCGGTTCTTCCTGTTGCCGGCATCCTCGCATACGCCGGCTGGCAGATGACGAGAAAACAGAAAACGCGGTTGGAGGAGACGGCGCATCAGGTGGAGGAACAGCAGATCGAAGAAGTGCGCAGTCCCGAAAGCGTCGTCAACCTGCTGCAGGTTGATCCGATTGAGTTTGAATTCGGTTACGGCTTGATTCCGTTGGCTGACACGAAACAGGGCGGCGACCTCCTCGACCGCGTCATCATGATTCGTCGCCAGTGCGCACTGGAGCTGGGGATTGTCGTTCCGGTCATTCGGATCCGCGACAATATTCAGCTTCGACCCAACGAATACATCATCAAGATCAAAGGCAATCAGGTGGCAAAAGGGGAAATCATGCTGGATCACTATCTGGCGATGAGCCCCGGTTTTGAAGACGACTCTGTTGTGGGTATAGAAACCGTGGAACCTGCGTTTGGATTGCCCGCATTATGGGTAACAGAAGAAAATAAGGAGATCGCCGAGCTCTCCGGATACACCGTTGTTGATCCGCCATCCGTCGTGGCAACGCATCTGACTGAAATTATCAAGCGCCACGCTCATGAGCTGCTGGGTCGTCAGGAAACCCGCGCACTGATCGACAATGTAAGGGAAGCAGTCCCAGTCCTCGTCGACGAGTTGATTCCTGGATTGCTGTCGATCGGCGATGTGCAAAAAGTTCTGCAGAAGCTGTTGAAGGAAAAAGTCTCCATCCGCAATCTCATTGTGATCCTCGAAGCGCTGGCTGATCACGCCGTGTTTACGAAAGACCCGGAAGTACTGACCGAGTATGTGCGTCAAGCGATGTCACGCCAAATTACGCTGCAGTATTCCGAACCAGGCCAGCCGCTTCGCGTCATCACGGCAGGTCCCGGGCTGGAGAAAGTCATCTCGGAGCGCGTCGAGCAATCGGAACAAGGTTCCTACCTCGCGATTGACCCGGAAACGTCACAGCGAATCTATCAAAGCATGTCCGAGCAGGTCAGCAAGATGGTCAATGCGGGACAGCAGCCGATTGTGCTCTCGTCCCCCGCCATTCGGATGTACCTCCGCCAATTGATGGAGCGAATGATGCCGGATATTCCCGTCTTGTCTTACAGCGAGCTGGAACCTCATGTTGAAGTGCAGAGCATAGGGATGGTGAATATCTAGTGAGAGTCAAGCGATACGTAGTCGATTCCATGCCGGAGGCTCTGGGCAAAATCAGGACGGAACTGGGCCAGGACGCCATCATCTTAAACAGCAAACCGATTAAGACCGGCGGATTCTTCGGTTTGTTCGGCAAGCAGCAGATCGAAGTGATTGCCGCGATTGATGAGAAGACGTCGGAACGGGATGACCCACCAATCCGACAGCAGGAGATGCGGTCTGGGCCCAATACCTTTGCAGCGAAACAGGCTTACCAACGGAGTGCCGCTCCAACGCAACCGATGTCCGCTGAACGTCAAAAACAGGTGGTCCCGTCCGCCGCTCAGCCGTTTGGATCGCAGGCAGCAGCCAGTGAACAGAGCCAGCCCGACCGGACCTCTGCAGATGCTGAACCGGTACGGACTGGAAAAGCGGCCGTTGCGGAAAACGAAGAACTGGTACACGAGCTGCGCGACATGCGAAACATGTTTCAAAAATGGCTGATGAACGACCGGGGGAATCACCTTCCGCCCCCCGTCCAAGCCGTACGCGAGCGCCTTTTGCAGCAGGAGGTAGAGGAAGAGACGGCAGCGGAAATCGTCAAGGAGCTCCTGTTGCAGTCGGAGCATCCTGAACAGCTGAGTGAACCGGAAGCATTTCAGCGAACCGCTGTTATTCTGGATAACATGCTGCAAAAGGCGATGGAACGGCCCGTCCGGATTGCCCCGTCGGTAAAATACGTCTTTTTCTTCGGTCCAACCGGTGTCGGGAAAACGACCACGATTGCCAAATTAGCCGCTGACAGCATGCTAAAAGAGAAACGGAAGATCGGCTTCATCACGGCGGATACGTATCGGATTGCAGCCGTGGAACAGTTGAAGACGTACGCGAACATCCTGAACGTGCCGCTGGAAGTTGTTTTTTCCCCGAAGGAAATCGTGCAGGCGATGGAGAGACTTAGCAGCTGTGACCTCGTCTTCATTGATACGGCCGGACGGAATTTCCGCAACGACCAGTACGTTCAGGGAATTTCGGAACTGGTTCGATACGGCGGGAACAGTGTGAACTATCTGGTCCTGAGTTTGACGTCCAAGTACACCGACTTGAAGGCAATCATTCGCAATTTCCAGGACGTCCCCATCACGCAAGTCATCTTTACAAAAGCGGACGAAACCGAAGCGTATGGAGCGATTCTCAACGTGGCTCGAAGTACCGACCTCTCGTTTTCGTACATCACGACGGGACAAAACGTGCCGGACGACATCGTCGTCGCTACCCCGAGGCTGGTTGCCAAAATGATTCTAGGAGACAAAGCGTATGCATGATCAAGCGGCACAACTACGAGAGCGATTGCAGCGCAGCGACAAATCCCGTCCCACCCGCCTCGTGACGGTCACAAGCGGGAAAGGAGGAGTAGGCAAGTCCAATTTCAGCCTGAACTTCGCCCTTGGACTTATGGAGAGAGGGCAGAAGGTCATCGTCTTTGATGTCGATTTGGGCTTGGCCAACCTGGACGTTCTGATGGGGATTTCCCCCAGAAAACATCTCCTGCATTTGCTTGAGCCGGGTCAATCTGTTTGGGATATCATCGAACGAGGACCGAACGGGCTGGAGTTTATTGCCGGAGGTTCCGGTTTTACGCAAATTCTTCAATTTGATGACGGCAAACTCGATCAGTTCTTCCGTCAATTGGAGGCATTGCAAGGGTACGCCGATACTATTTTCCTCGACACGGGGGCAGGCATTTCCAAAGAATCGCTTCGCTTCATGCTGGCCTCTGACGAGGTGATCTTGGTGACGACGCCTGAACCGACCGCCATCACAGATGCCTACGCCGTCATCAAAATGATCCATTCGCAAAACCCGCTTGCCAAAATTCGCCTGGTTATCAATCGAGCCACCTCTCAGCGCGAAGGCAAACATACAGCGGACAAACTTGCGATGGTGGCCAAACGCTTTCTGGACATGGAGATCTCCACACTGGGATTTGTTCCGGATGATACCCATGTGTCAAAAGCTGTGAAACAGCAGCGTCCTTTTCTACTTACATATCCTCATTCGCAAGCTTCAAAAGGAATCCGTGAGCTTGTTGATTCGTACATGGGCAGCACCTCTAACAGTGCGGACAGCGAGAGCGGCGGTATTCGGAGCTTTCTGACGAAACTGAAGCACTTCATTCGCTAACACGCAACAGGAAGTAGGAAGGGAGCGGCCTTGGATGGAAAAAATTCGAGTTCTGGTCGTAGACGACTCAGCCTTCATGCGTAAAGTTATTTCCGACATCCTCACAAGTGATCCGGCAATCGAGGTAATAGACCGAGCACGCAACGGACTCGAATGTATGGAAAAAGTAAAACAGCTGGATCCCGATGTTGTGACATTGGACATCGAAATGCCAGTGATGAACGGATTGGAAGCGCTTGAGCAACTGATGCTTCAAACCCCCGTACCGGTGGTGATGTTGAGCAGTCTGACCAAGGAGGGGGCCGACGCTACCATTCGTGCCCTGGAGTACGGAGCCATAGACTTTGTCACCAAACCCTCCGGCCCTATTTCGCTTGATATCAACAAAGTGGCAGATGGCATTATTGAACGGGTAAAGGCTGCGGCGCAAATGAAAGGCCGATTAAAACGGCATACCTTGTTCAATCGACTGCAGATGCACAAGAGACCCGCGCCCAAATCCCCGCCTGTCGCGAATGAATCTCGACCGGCGGTCTCGGGCCATCCGCCGTCCCCCACCATACGGGAGACGAGGACAAACGGGTCTTTGCAAAAGTTGGTCGCCCTCGGCACCTCGACCGGAGGACCGAAAGCGCTGCAAACGGTACTGTCCGCCATTCCCGACACGTTCCCGGCGCCGATTGTCATCGTTCAACACATGCCGGCGGGGTTTACCAAATCGCTGGCTCAACGTCTGGATTCTCTGTCCGCCATACGGGTTACGGAGGTGACGGACGGGCAGCTGATCGAGCCGGGAACAGCGTATATTGCTCCGGGCGGGTATCATTTTGAGGTACATCAGGTTAACGGACAACTGAGAGCACACCTGCACCTGCAAGACCCGAGAAGCGGCCATCGCCCTTCCGTCGACGTCCTGTTTGAATCTGTCAGTCGATTGACAAATGTCGACAAATGGGCAATTATCATGACAGGAATGGGAAATGATGGCACAAAAGGATTAAAGCAAATGAAAGAAACGGGACGAGTGACGAGCATTATTGAAGATGAATCCACTTGTGTCGTGTATGGCATGCCACGGGCAGCCATTCAGGCTGGATTGGCTGACAACGTTGTGCCCCTGGATAAGATTGCGGAGAAGTTGTGCATGCTTTTGAACTGAATCGGGAGGTGGCAGTACCATGGACATGAATCAATACCTAGACATGTTTATTGAAGAGTCAAAAGAACACCTGCAGGCAATCAACTCCAACCTGCTCCTGCTGGAAAGCGACCCGGAAAACATCCAGATTGTCAACGAGATTTTCCGTTCCGCCCATACGCTCAAAGGAATGGCTGCCACGATGGGCTTCGAGGACATGGCCTCGATCACGCATGAGGCGGAAAACGTCCTTGATCTGATCCGAAACAACAAATTGAAAATCAACAGCGACATCATGGACGTCATTTTTCAAAGCGTGGATCTCATCGAGAGCATGGTGTTGAACATCATGGAAGGCGGGGATGGATCTGCTGATGTATCCGCTCCGGTCAAAAAACTGCGTGCGATTGTCTCCGGAGATTTCAGGTCCGTTTCACCTGCAAAGACCCAGTCGTCTGTAGGAAAGGCAGAACCTTCTGAAGCATCCAAACGGGTACACAACCTTGATGAGTACGCCATGACGGTGATGAAGCAGTCCAAAGAGGCGGGCAACAGCCTGTTCTGGATCAAGGTTACTCTTAACGAGGACTGTCTTTTGAAGGCTGCTCGTTCGTATATGGTGTTTGACCAGCTGGAATCGTTGGGGGAGGTTGTGAAGTCTACTCCGTCTGTGGAAGACATCGAAAACGAACGATTCGATCAGTCCTTTGAAGTGGTGTACATCACGCTGCAGCCGCCTGAGCAAATCCGTAAAGCGATTGAAAACATTTCGGAGATTCAATCAGTCGAAATCGAACCGATTGTGCTAAAGGAAACGGCCACAGATTCAATCGTGCAGGAAGCAAATGCGGTTGCTGCTGCAGCCGCACCGGTCGACCGATCCAAACAAGCTGAATCGGTCCAGGCACCAGCCGCGAAGAAGGTGTCCACCACCGGCAAAACCATTCGCGTGGATATCGAAAGATTGGACATCCTGATGAACCTGTTCAGCGAGCTGGTCATTGACCGTGGACGCTTGGAACAGCTTGCCCGGGAAATCGGCAAGAGTGAGCTGCAGGAAACAGTGGAGCACATGAGCCGCATCAGCGGGGATCTGCAAAACATTATCCTGACGATGCGCATGGTACCAGTGGAACAAGTGTTCAACCGCTTCCCGCGAATGGTGCGCGATCTGGCAAAAGACTTGAACAAGAAGGTCAATCTGGAAATCTTCGGGGCGGAAACCGAGTTGGACCGCACGGTAATCGACGAGATCGGGGACCCGCTGGTTCACCTTCTGCGCAACTCTCTCGACCATGGCATTGAATCCCCGGCAGAACGAAAGCAGGCTGGCAAGCCGGAAGAGGGAACCATTCATCTGCGTGCCTTCCACAGTGGAAACCATGTATTTATCGAAGTGCGCGACGACGGCCACGGCATCAACAAGGAAAAGGTTCTCAAAAAGGCGATCGACCGGGGAATCGTCAATCCTACGAACGCCGACAGCTTGAGCGACAAACAGATTTATGAACTGCTGTTTGCCTCCGGATTCAGCACGGCCGAAGTCATTTCCGACATCTCCGGCCGGGGGGTTGGACTGGACGTCGTGAAGTCCAAAATCGAATCGCTCGGCGGAAACGTCAGCGTCGATTCGGTGAAGGGCCAAGGGACCACGTTCCTCATTCAACTGCCGCTCACCCTTTCGATCATTTCGGCGATGCTCGTTCAAGTTCAAAACGAGAAGTACGCTGTTCCGCTCAGTTCCATCATCGAAACGGCAGTGTTCCGCCAGGACCAGATCATGACGGCTCACCGTCAAAAGGTGATCGATTTCCGCGGTCGTGTCGTTCCGCTCGTGTCCCTGCAGGAGATCTTCCAGGTGCCCGACAACAAGGCAGCCCGATCGGATGAAGTGTCCGTGGTGATCGTCCGCAAAGGCGAAAAGATGGCAGGGCTGGTTGTCGACTCCTTTATCGGTCAACAGGAGATCGTCTTGAAATCGCTCGGCAAGTATTTGACGAATGTCTTTGCAATCTCCGGAGCCACTATTCTGGGTGACGGACAAGTTGCGCTCATTATCGATTGCAATGCGCTGATCAAGTAAGGGAGGGGCTACGCATGCTGGATCACAAAGAGATCGTGGGAGAAGTGAAAGTAATCGTATTCCGCTTGAAGGATGAAGAATACGGCGTCGAAGTCAATCAGGTCAAGTCTATCGAAAAGTTGGAACATATCACTCGAGTACCGCGGACGCCCAGGTTCGTAAAAGGAGTGATAAACCTGCGAGGCGTGGTCACGCCGATCATCGACTTGCGCAACCGTTTTGGTTTGGAAGAGACGGCGTACACGGAATCTACCCGCGTCATCATTGTCGCGGTAGGCGAATTGGAAGTCGGCTTGATCGTCGATGCGGCCAACGACGTGATCGATATTCCGGTGAGTTCCATCGAACCGCCTCCAGAGGTAGTCGGCGGAGTGGAAGCGGCATACCTGCGCGGTGTTGCGAAGCTGGAAAAGCGTTTGCTGATTCTGCTGAATCTGGACAAGGTGCTGAATACCGATGAAATCAAGCAGTTGGATGCGTTAGAGGGCTAATCAGGATGGCGAACTTCTCAAACATTGGGGACTTTCAGTTCGACGTGCTGCGTGAAGTGGGGAATATCGGCGCAGGTCATGCGGCAACGGCCCTTTCCAAGCTGATTCAAAAAGAAGTGGACATGAAAGTGCCGCAGGTCAACATCATCCCGTTTGACGAGGTGGCCGACTTCGTCGGAGGTGCAGAAGCACTGGTCGTTACCGTCTTCCTGCGAGTGGAAGGGGATTGTCCCAGCAATATGTTTTTTATTCAGGATTATGACTCGGCTCGCAATCTGCTGGCACAATTGATCGGCATCGAAAAAGATCACCAGGATGCACTCCTTTCCGATATGGAAGTTTCCGCCCTGCATGAAATCGGGAACATCCTGGCAGGCTCCTATCTTTCTTCCTTGGCTGATTTTACGAAGCTCAGCCTGCAGCCGTCCGTACCGGCGCTCGCAATTGATATGGCCGGCGCTATTCTCAGCTACGGACTCATTGAACTGGGGCGGGTAGGGGACTTTGCCTTAACCATTGACACCGCCTTTTTTGAAGGGAATGAACAGGTAAAAGGCCATTTCTTTCTCATACCGGACCCCGATTCCCTGGAAATACTATTTCGTTCATTAGGAGTTCCGTTAGATGGAAATTAGGAAAATTGGCATGGCTGATCTGGGCGTGGCGAAACAGCCGGACCGACTTCGCACGACCGGGCTGGGTTCGTGTGTGGGAGTCGTCTTGTACGATGCGATTCACAAGGTTGCCGGTATGGCACATGTGATGCTGCCTGATTCGTCCTTTGGAAAAGGCGGAGAGTTGACGATCGGCAAATATGCAGATACGGCCATTCCGCATTTGATCAAGGAAATGGAGAGGGCGGGAGCTTGCACCCGACACATGATCGCCAAAATGGCTGGTGGCGCTCAAATGTTTTCCTTCCTGGGCGGTAACGATACCATGAGGATCGGACCTCGTAACGTTGAAGCATGCAAAGCGATGCTGCAGCAGGCGAACATCAGGCTCGTTGCAGAAGATACGGGGGGCAATTGCGGTCGGACCATCGAAATGGATGCTTCAACGGGTATTTTGCAGATACGAACGGTAAATCAAGGTGTTAAGGAAGTATAGCTATGTGGGGAATGATTTGGATTCATACAAGTATGGGCATCCTGGCCTTCTTGATAACGTTTGGCGCGGCACTGGCAGGTAACACCTGGCTCGTTTCCCTGGAACGTGCCGTCTATGCCTTCATCCTCTTTTTTCTCGCCATGTTTCCTGTGCGCTGGCTGGTGTCGGCGATGTCGCAGACGGCATCGAAAAAATCAACGCAGGAGAACAAAGAGCATACAGAGAGTTCATCCGTCCCGGCAGATCAGGAGTCGAATCCGTCAGAATCTGAATCGTCTGAAGTGTTCACGCCGCTTTCTTTCGCCGGGATTGACCGAATCACCCCGGCACAGGATCCCGCTACCGTTGCCGATGTAATTAGGCGGTTAACTGATGAATAAAGGTTGGTGACTGATTCGTGGCACGGCTACACAATCAAGACAAAGCAAAAGAATTTGACAAATGGGTCATGTGGAAGCAGGAAGGCAGCCGTGAAGCGGAGACGGATCTCATCACCCAGTTTTTGCCGCTGGTTACCAAAGTAGCCAACCGATTGGCCATCGGCTTGCCGAGCAACGTCGACAAGGACGACCTGATCAGCTACGGTCGTTTTGGGTTACTGGACGCTTTGGCCAAGTTTGACCACACACGCGGATTGAAATTTGAAACCTATGCCATGTGGCGCATTCGCGGGGCGATGATCGACGGTCTCCGGGAAAATGACTGGATTCCTCGTACCGTGAGAGACAAGGCGAAAAAAATTGAGGAAGCCTACGTCATTCTGGAGCAGCAAAAGTTGCGCACCCCGACCGATCTGGAAGTATGCGAATATCTGGGAATTACGGAAAAGGAACTGCAGCAAGTGTGCTACGATACTTCCCTAGCAACAATGGTTTCCATTGATGAAGCGGTAGGGGATGAGGATGAACAGAAAACGGCTCGTCATTCGTACATCGTGGACGAAGTGACCCCGCGGCCGGAAAGCGTGGCGGAGAACACCAGCCTGAGAGAAGTGCTGTCCAACTCCATCGACAAACTGCCGGAAAAGGAACGGCTGGTTGTTTCCCTTTTTTACTTTGAAGAATTAACGCTTTCAGAAATAGCTGAAGTAATGAATCTCTCTCCGTCGCGGATATCCCAGCTGCATTCCAAGGCCATTTTTCGACTGCGCTCTTCCTTGACCAGGTGGAAATCTCAACTGATATAGAGAGAAGCAGGGCATTTCATGCTTTGAGAGGGGAATACAGTATGGAAGGGACAAGTACTTTCAAGCTAGAAGTGAACATCTCACAAGACAAGCTGGAAGCGCACATACTACTGGTGACTGACCAACCAAACGGGACGTCGATCGACTTGACAGAAGGGGAAGTGAGAAGAGCCCTGCAGAGCTGCCAGATTACGTATGGGGTTTTGGACAATGTAATTCGGGAATTTTGTGCCAACCCGCTGTCATATGCCAATCAACCCCTGCTGGTGGCAAGCGGTATCCCCGCATTGCCCGGCGTTGACGGAACGGTAGAATTCCCGTTTCAGGAGCAAGTGTCTGAGGATAGACGACCGAAGGAATTGGAAGACGGCCGCGTCGATTTTTATTCGATCACGGAGATAGCCAACGTGTCAAAAGGCCAGCTGCTCGCGAAAACAACGCCGGCTGGACCTGGGACGCCGGGAATGACAGTAACAGGTGAGACGATCGCGCCGAAACCCGGCCGGGAAGCGGTGATCAAACCGGGAAAAAATGTGGTGCTGAACCAGGAGCGCACGAAGCTCTACGCTGCCATCGACGGCCAGGTGTCGTTTACGGATAACGGGAGGGTAAACGTATTTCCTGTATTCGAAGTGAACGGCGACGTCGATTTTGGAGTAGGCAACATTGATTTCGTGGGTACCGTCGTCATCCGTGGCAACGTTCCGACCGGCTTTCGCATCAAAGCTTCAGGAGATATTCGCGTGTTGGGAAGCGTCGAAGGCGCAGAACTGGAAGCGGGCGGTTCGGTCGAAATCAAGAGCGGGATAGTCGCGCAGGAAAAAGGGCACGTCATTGCCGGCAATGATGTGAAGACCTCTTTTATCCAAAACGCCAACGTAACGGCGGGCCATAATGTTCTGGTGTCACAAAGCATCATGTTCTCCAACGTTCGGGCCGGAAAGCAAATCATTTGCAACGGTCCCAAGGGGATCATCATCGGAGGCGTTTTGCAGGCGGGTGAAAAGGTGGCCGCCCGCATTTTCGGCAATTCAAGTGCCACTCCGACTGTTCTGGAAGTAGGCGTAAAACCCGAACTTCGGACGGAACTGGGCGCCATACTGAAGGAGCTGCAAAACATTTACGAAAATTTGCGCAAAGCGGATCAGGGTTTGAACGTCCTCAATCAGATGATGCAGGTGAGCGGCGGGCTTCCCACCGAAAAGCGGGTTCTGCAAGTCAAGCTGACCAACACGAGACTGGTGTTGGAAAAGGAAGCGAAAAAGCTGGAAGCGCGGAAAAAAGAAGTGGAGCTGGAACTCGAAGGAGATTCACCGGCATCCGTAGACGTCTATAGCAACATGTTTCCAGGAATCAAACTGGTCTTTGGGAAATGGGTGCGTTTCATTAAACAAGAGTTTCCGCGAACCCGTTTTCTTGTTGTGAACGGGGAAATCACCACTTCAACGCTCATGTAAAGGAGGGGACGGGGATGAGTTTGAAAGCAGTGGAACTGCAAGTGGCCTTGCCTCGGACCCAGGAAATCAGCCGGATACAGGAGCAACTGCAGCAAAAGAGCATGCATGAACAGCAGCAACTGATCGAGGATCGCAAGCAGTTGGACGAAGGCAGACGGCAGCGAGCAGCCAATGTTGACGAAACAGCTCGAAACCAGATCCGTGAGCGGGAGAAGCAGCAGGATAAACGGAAAAAACAAAAGAAACCATCCGCTCCTCACTCGGATCTTCACGCCGGGGAATCGGCTGTTTATCCGGAATCTGTCCAGTCAGCCAAACCGTCCGCGATGCGCGATCCGCTGCGCGGCCGCCACATTGACATCTCGCTTTAACAACTTCCAAAGGAGTTTTTATCAAAAATGGATCAAGCACTTACCATCCTGTTTGGGGCAGGAGCGTTCTTCATGATAGCAGCTTTTTTCATGAAAAACAGGTCAGACTCATCCCGGTCCGCACAAACTGCTGTCGTTCAGAAGAACTGGGAGCGGGCGGAAATGGAAAAAAGCTTGCAGCACTTTGTGCAGCAAGTGAAGCAGGAGAGCGAAGCCGTTGCTTTAGGGATGGTTCGCACGAAAGCGGACTTGCAAAATGAAGTGGCACAGCTGCGTGACCGGTTGGAGCAGACAGAGAAAGAATTGGCTGGACTGACAGCACAGGTTCAATCCATGCAAACCCTTGTAAATCGTGCGCCTCGCCTGGAAATTCAAGAGGAAGCCGACGACCTCTTGTCTCTGCGGGAGCGGTATCGGCGTGCTTTTGAATGGAGACAGCAGGGCCTGGATCTTGATGAGATTGCCAAGCGTCTGGGGGCCGGCCGCGGCGAACTCGAGCTGATTTTCTCTCTGGCGTCTCCGCAGGAAAGAGGGGAAAACCATGGTTAACCGAAACCTGCTGTTCGGATTCGGAGCAGGCCTGATCGTGTCGGCAGGCTTTCTCTCCCTGTTACCGGATCAGACACAACCTGCTGCGGGCGTGATGACCAAAGGCCAATTGCAGTCGGCGGCAGAAGCGCAAAATTTCGTGTTGGTTCCAAAAGGCGAGTATGAACAGCTGGTCGGGAGCAAGCAGTCGTCGAAAGCGCTGCCGCCGAAAGCACCTGAGCAGCCGAAACTGCCCCAGGCAACGATTCAGCCCCAGGCAGCAAGTTCGGTCCCCGCCGCTCCCAAAAAGCCGGAAGCATCGAAGGAGATTGTCTCCGTTACGATTCCGTACAGAGCATCAGCAGAGGATGTAGAAAGCCTGCTCGTTCAAGCGGGGGTATTGCCGAAAGAGAACAAACTGATCGAAACGCTGCGTACCCTGGACAAACTGGACCGCATTCGTGTCGGCACGTACCAGCTTAGCAAAGGGACAACGGAAGAACAGATTGTGAAGATGATCGCCACTCCGCCGAAACAGTAAGGCGGATATTTTTTTGCGAAATCAATGTACGCTGTTCCTTGCAATTGGTTTTTCCCTGTGATATATTGATTAACGGTGTTGAATTCGCACGTCCACCAATTCCGGCAAAGGTGCTGCTCTTTGCAGTCTTGCCCGGAAAATGCGGTAGGCGGAGGTAGGCACAAAAAAACCAATCTGAGGAGGTGTGAAATATGGCGGTTATCTCTATGAAACAGCTGCTCGAGGCTGGTGTTCACTTCGGTCACCAAACTCGCCGCTGGAATCCGAAAATGGATCGCTATATCTTCACCGAACGTAACGGTATCTACATCATCGACTTGCAAAAAACGGTAAAGAAAGTGGAAGAAGCGTACAACTTCGTGCGTGATCTGGCTGCGAACGGCGGTAAAATGCTGTTCGTTGGTACCAAGAAACAAGCGCAAGAATCCGTGAAAGAAGAAGCGGAACGCACAGGCCACTACTACATCAACCAACGCTGGTTGGGTGGTACCCTGACCAACTTCACCACCATCCAAAAGCGTACCGCTCGCCTCGCTGAGCTGAAGCGTATGGAAGAAGACGGCACGTTTGCTGTACTTCCAAAGAAAGAAGTTATCGTTCTGCGCAAGGAAATGGAACGCCTGGAGAAATTCCTCGGCGGTATCGCTCATATGGACAAACTGCCGGACGCTCTGTTCGTGATCGATCCTCGCAAAGAGCGCATCGCTGTTGCAGAAGCTCGCAAATTGGGTATCCCGATCGTAGCGATCGTGGACACCAACTGCGATCCGGATGAGATCGACTACGTGATCCCGGGTAACGACGACGCGATCCGCGCTGTAAAACTCCTGACTGCGAAAATGGCAGACGCTCTTCTCGAAGGCAGCCAAGGCGGAGAACAAACCACAACAACTGCGTAAGCAAGTGTAAGAGGGTGGACTGAGGGTTTCAGAACCCCGTCCACCTTTTTTTAAACACTACCACATATTGTTGCTCATAACCAAGGAGGTTCAACTCAATGGCAATCAGTGCACAAGCGGTTAAAGAACTGCGCGAACGTACAGGCGCAGGTATGATGGACTGCAAAAAAGCGCTCGAAGAAACGAACGGCGACATGGAAAAAGCGATTGACCTGCTCCGCGAGCGCGGTATTGCAAAAGCGGCAAAGAAAGCTGGCCGTATTGCTGCCGAAGGTCTTACCAACTACGCGATCGATGGCAACGTAGCAGCCATCGTGGAAGTAAACTGCGAAACCGACTTCGTGGCGAAAAACCCGGAATTCCAAACCCTCGTAAAAGATATTGCTGAGCATGTGGTAACACAACGTCCGGCCTCTGTAGAAGCGGCTCTGGAGCAACCGTTCAAAGGCCAAGGCGAAGCTCTTTCCCAAGTGATCAGCGAAAAAATCGCGACGATCGGGGAAAACATCACCTTCCGCCGCTTCTCCATCCTGGAGAAATCCGACAACGGCGTGTTCGGCGCATACCTGCACATGGGCGGAAAAATCGGCGTGCTCGTAGCGCTGGAAGGAACAAATGACGAAGCGCTGGCAAAAGACCTGGGTATGCACGCAGCTGCAGCGAATCCGCGTTTTGCAAACCGAGAAGAAGTTTCTGCAGACGAGATCGAACGCGAGCGAGAAGTTCTGAAAAACCAAGCGTTGGCAGAAGGCAAACCTGCCAACATCGTGGAGAAAATGGTAGAAGGCCGCCTCTCCAAGTTCTTCGAAGAATATGTCCTGGTTGAACAACCATTCGTGAAAGATCCGGACAAGAAAGTTTCCGCCCTGCTGAAAGAGGCAGGTGCTTCCCTGAAAGCGTTCGTGCGCTTCCAAGTGGGCGAAGGCATCGAGAAAAAACAAGAAGACTTTGCAGCAGAAGTAATGGCGCAAGTGAATAAGCAATAAGAAATAATAGGGAACACCTGCGTGTTCCCTATTTTTAAAAAAAGCTTCTGTCGAAGCCCTTTCGTTGAAGCTGGTTCATCCTTAGAGGAAGCTTTTTATGCGTTCCGGAAAGTTTAAGACACTGATGTGTTAACGATGTAGCAAACTTAAACTTTCTCTACACGATAAAAAATCGTACCTGCCGTACTTCCTGGAATACAGGTTTATACAGAGAATGATACACGAAATGGAGGCCGTTTCACATGCCACTTCCTGCCTATAAACGGGTTGTGTTAAAGTTGAGTGGGGAAGCTCTGGCGGGAGAAGTAGGGTATGGGATAGATCCCAAAGTCATTTTCTCCATCGCTAATCAAATCAAGGAAATCGTCGAACTAGGTGTAGAAGTAGCGGTTGTTGTCGGTGGAGGCAATATCTGGCGCGGACTTTCCGGCAGCTCCAAGGGAATGGATCGGGCAACGGCTGATTACATGGGCATGCTGGCCACAATTATGAACTCGCTCGCCCTGCAGGATGGACTTGAAAAGGTGAACGTTCCAACTCGCGTTCAGACGTCGATTGAAATGAGACAAGTGGCGGAACCCTACATACGGAGACGAGCCATCCGTCACTTGGAGAAGAAACGTGTAGTGATCTTTGCAGCGGGTACAGGGAATCCGTATTTCTCAACGGATACGACAGCAGCGTTGCGCGCGGCAGAGATTGAGGCAGAGGTGATCCTCATGGCGAAAAACAAGGTGGACGGCGTCTACTCTGCCGATCCCAGCCTTGACCCGACTGCCGAGAAGTACGACCATCTCACGTTCCTCGAGGTGCTGAACAAAGGTCTGGGCGTGATGGATTCCACCGCTTCCAGCCTGTGCATGGACAACAACATTCCGCTGATTGTTTTCAACATCTCTGAAGAAGGCAATATTCGCCGTGCCGTGATGGGCGAAAAAATCGGAACGATTGTAAAGGGGGAAGAATGATGCCACAATCCGTACTGAAAGATATGGAAGAACGCATGACCAAAGCAATTGCGACCTTGAAAAAAGACCTTGCCAGCCTGCGCGCGGGACGTGCCAATCCGGCCATGCTCGACAAAGTGGTGGTTGACTATTACGGTACCCCGACGCCGATCAGCCAGTTGGCCAATATTAGCGTTCCGGAACCGCGCATGCTTACCATTCAGCCGTGGGACAAATCGGCGCTGAAAGAGATTGATCGGGCGATTCAACAGTCTGATCTGGGTCTTACGCCATCCAATGACGGCAACATTATCCGGATCGTCATCCCGCCGTTGACGGAAGAGCGCCGCAAGGAACTGGTAAAAGTGGCCAGCAAGAGCGGTGAGGAAGCAAAAGTAGCCGTTCGCAACATCCGCCGTGACGCCAACGACGAGATTAAGAAGCTGGAAAAAGCTGCGACCATCTCTGAAGATGAATCCCGCCGCCATCAAGAAACCGTGCAGAAAACCACGGATAGATTCATCGCCGAGATTGACAAGATCGTCAAGGACAAGGAAAAAGACATTCTGGAAGTGTAAAGTTCCTGTGGTTGGTTTCCCCCTCATCTAGAGGGGGACTTATGTCTATATCTCTCTTTCTGGGGGAACACTTTATGTTAGAACATCTGGCGCGAAAATGGTCGCGCAAGGAAAAGCCAACGGAAGCATTCGAACTGGATGTAACAGGGCAAATCCCGAAGCATGTCGCGGTTATCATGGACGGCAACGGACGCTGGGCAAAAATGCGCAGTTTGCCTCGTGTAGCCGGACACCGTGCCGGGATGAAAACCGTAAAGGAAATCGTAAAAGCGGCCGATGCAATCGGTATACAATACATGACAATGTACGCGTTCTCCACGGAGAACTGGAAGCGTCCGCGCGAAGAAGTGGACTTTCTGATGAAACTTCCGCAGGAATTCCTGTCGACTGAATTGGATGAATTGGTCGAACGGAATGTGCGGATCTGCATGGTGGGGAGCAAGGACGAACTGCCGGATCATACACTGGAGGCGCTGGAAAAAGCGGAGGAAAGAACGCGCGATAATACCGGTCTGCAGTTAAATTTTGCCTTGAACTACGGATCGCGCAAGGAAATTGTAAAGGCAGTCGCAGAAATTGCGGCACGCATTCAGGCGGGAGAGCTGGAGCCGGAACAGCTGGATGAGCAGGTGATCAACCGCTATCTCTACACCCGCGATATTCCCGATCCGGATTTGTTGATACGGACGAGCGGGGAAATTCGTTTAAGCAACTTTATGCTATGGCAACTTGCCTACACGGAACTGTGGTTTACCGATGTGCTCTGGCCGGATTTTACCCAAGAACACTTCTATCAAGCCATTGCGGAATACCAGGGCCGGGCTCGTCGTTACGGGGCGGTTTAAGCCCCCTGCGGGGACCTGGGTGTGGCTTCGCGGAGATGTAGATCGGTGTAGTATTGCCACGATGTAGCCGAAGAGGTGGAATCAGTTGAAGCAACGGATCGTTACTGGGCTTATTGGCGGCGTTGCCTTTCTTTTGCTTGTTTACGTCGGAAAAGAATGGTATTCTCTGCTCGTACTAACGTTGGCCATCCTCGGCCTATTTGAATTTCTGCGGATGGCCGGGATTGCGCCGTTCGGTTTTGCCGGAGTGCTTGGCTACCTGCTGATGGTCAGCATCATGTGGCCTGATTTGTACTTTTCCACATGGGTACACCTGCGTGTTCCCGACTTGCTGCTGCCCGTCACGCTGCTGTTGCTGATGTACTCTGTCATACGGAAGAATCAGTTTCACATTGAACACGCCGCCCTTACGTTGATCGGGGCGTTATACATAGGCTGCGGATTTTCTTATATGGCGGCAACGCGCAATATTCCGGACGTGGGACTCCACCTGACGATCCTGGCGCTTCTGGGGATTTGGGCGTCCGACTCGGGGGCGTATTTCGTCGGCAAGGCCATTGGAAAACGCAAGCTATGGCCGGCCATCAGCCCCAACAAGACGGTGGAAGGTTCGATTGGCGGTTTCATCATCGCAACTGTGATCGTTCTGGGAGTAAACGCCTGGCTCGGAACTTTCCCGTTAACGAAGGCCCTGGCCATCGCTGCGGTTGCCGGTGCAGCGGGACAAATGGGCGATTTGATCGAGTCTGCATTCAAGCGCCATTTTGACGTAAAGGATTCGGGTCACATCATACCCGGCCACGGGGGTGTATTGGATCGGGTTGACAGCTGGATTCTTGTTTTTCCGGTTTTGCATCTCCTGGGAATCGTATGAATCCGTACCATATCGAAAGAGATATAGAGGGTGAACCTAGTGAAAAAAATTTCGTTGCTCGGCTCAACCGGGTCAATTGGAAAAAGCACCCTGGAAGTGGTGGCACAGCATCCGCAGGACTTTTCCATTGTGGCCATGGCAGCTGGTACGAATGTAGAACTTCTGGCGGAACAGGTGAAGCAGTTTCAACCGCAGTTGGTTTCTGTCGGAAACGAACAGGCAGCCTTTGCGTTGAGAGACTTGCTTGGTGAAACTTCAGCCGTGGAGATTACGTATGGAGATAAAGGGTTGGCGCTTGCGGCCAGCCACCCGGAGGCAAACTTCGTCATGACCGCCGTGGTCGGCAGTGTCGGCGTCGCTCCTACGCTGGCTGCCATTGAAGCGGGTAAAACCATTGGTTTGGCCAACAAAGAGACCCTGGTAAGCGCCGGACAAATTGTCATGGAAGCCGCCCGCGACCGCGGTGTAGCGATTATTCCTGTGGACAGCGAACACTCTGCGATTTATCAATGCTTGCAGGGTGCGCGGCTTGGGGATGTCGCCCGGATCATTTTGACAGCGTCCGGAGGTTCCTTTCGAAACAAGACGCGAGACGAATTGGAACACGTGACCGTGCAACAAGCGCTGCATCATCCGAACTGGAGCATGGGCGCAAAAATTACCATCGATTCGGCGACGATGATGAACAAGGGCTTTGAGGTCATCGAAGCTCACTGGCTGTTTGACTTGCCGTACGAACAGATCGACTGCATACTTCATTATGAAAGCATCATTCATTCTATGGTAGAATATAAAGACAGGGCTGTAATAGCCCAGCTCGGAACACCTGACATGAAAGTGCCGATCCAATACGCCCTCAGTTATCCGAAGCGTATGCCGCTTGCAACGGAACCGCTTGATCTGGTCAAGTGCAGTACGCTGCACTTTGCCCCGATGGATTTGAAGAGGTATCCCCTGCTTCAGCTGGCGTATGAATGCGGAAGACGGGGAGGCACGTATCCTGCCGTGTTGAACGCCGCCAACGAAGTGGCGGTTGCTCGTTTTCTTGCAGGTGAGATTCCCTTTTTGGAGATTGAACGGATTGTACAGCGGGTGTGCGAGTCGCATCATGGAAACAGCCATCCGAGCCTGGAGGAAATTTTCGAGGCGGATGAATGGGCGCGTCGGCAAGCAAAGCTGTCCGTGCGGTAGCGTCTTAACCCAAACTGAATGAAAGGTGGCTACTCTCTTGCCTTTTCCGAATGTTGATTCCGTAGAATCGGTTCTCGCGATCGTTGTCGTGTTTAGTGTGCTTGTACTCGTTCACGAATTGGGCCATTTTCTTTTGGCGAAACGGGCGGGAATCCTCTGCCGGGAATTCGCGTTGGGGATGGGGCCCAAGATCTTTAGCGTGAAACGCGGCGAAACCGAATACACCCTTCGTCTGCTTCCTATTGGGGGACTGGTGCGGATGGCAGGAGAAGACCCGGAACTTGATATTTTAAAGCCTCACATGGAAGTTGGTGTGGAATGGGATGCATCCGGCAAGGTGACACGAATTCTGCTGGACGGGTTGGAAAAGGGTGTTGGACGAATGATCGTCGGAAACGTTGTTCGTTTTGATCTGGAACACGCGCTGACCCTTACCCTGGATATCGGAGGGGAGCAGAGAACCTTTTCCGTTCATCCGCAGGCTCATCTCGTCAAGGAAGGACAGGAAATCCAAATCGCTCCGTATAACCGTCAATTCAAAGGAAAGACGGTCATGCAGCGGTTTTGGGCGATTTTTGCCGGTCCTGCCGCCAACTTTCTCTTAGCCTTCGTACTCTTCGCCGTCATCGGGTTGATGTACGGTGTGCCGAACGATATTCCCCAACTGGGAGAAGTGCGTCCGGGGGGACCGGCTGCGCAGGCAGGGCTGCTGAAAGGAGATCAGGTGATCTCGATCCAGGGCAAAAGCGTCGCGTCCTGGCGTGATATTGTCCAGATCATCAGCAAGTCTCCTGGCCAGACGCTGACGTTTGAGATTGAGCGGGACGGCGTGCGCAAAACGATACCGGTGAAGGTGGCAAACGATCATAACGTCGGAAAAATCCTCGTCGCCAATCCGGTTACGTACGCCCCCTGGGAAGCCTTGAAGTACGGTGCGTTGTCCACGTATGAGTTTACCGCCATGATTTTGAAGAGCTTGGGACTCCTGTTTACAGGGCAGGTCGGACTGCAGGATTTGAGCGGACCGGTGGGGATCTTCAAAATGACAGGAGAGTTTGCCCAACAAGGTTTGGCCATTTTGATGAAATGGGCAGCCGTGCTCAGTATCAATCTGGGGCTGTTCAACCTGCTTCCGCTGCCGGCACTCGACGGTGGTCGTCTGGCATTCCTCCTGGTGGAAGCCCTGCGCGGCCGCCCGGTCGACCCGCACAAGGAAGGGATGGTTCACTTCCTGGGTTTTGCTTTCCTGATGCTGTTGATCTTGGTAGTGACGTGGAATGACTTACAACGCCTGTTCTTGTGAAAGGTAATCCACCTTTATGAAATAAGTGCGGGCAATAGAAAAAAGGATGGTGCAAAATGTTTAAGCGCGAGGAGACGAAACCGGTATTTGTTGGAGGAGTGCAGATTGGCGGTCAGAAGAGCGTCGTCATCCAATCCATGACCACGGCGGATACCCGCGATGTGGAAGCGACGCTGAAGCAGATTCAGCAATTGTACGATGCCGGGTGTCAAATAGTACGTCTGGCCGTCATCAACGAAGACGCAGCCAGAGCGATTAAAGTCATTAAAGAGCGTTCTCCGCTGCCGCTCGTCGCTGACATTCATTTTGACTACAAACTGGCACTCATCGCCCTGGAAAGCGGTATC
The DNA here is from genome assembly GCF_044759095.2 of Brevibacillus soli. Classification (NCBI taxonomy): domain Bacteria; kingdom Bacillati; phylum Bacillota; class Bacilli; order Caryophanales; family Paenibacillaceae; genus Brevibacillus; species Brevibacillus soli. The sequence continues at coordinate 71,055 of NZ_JBIYSM020000002.1, read as the reverse complement.
GACAAGATTCGTATCAATCCAGGGAACATCGGCTCAAAAGAAAAAACAAAAGCGGTCGTGGAAGCGTGCCGGGAACGCAATGTGCCGATTCGCATCGGGGTCAACTCCGGTTCCGTGGAAAAACGCCTGCTAGATAAATACGGCTACCCAAGTCCGGAGGCCATTGTGGAAAGCGCCATGGATCATGTAGAGATCCTGGAAGATCTGAACTATGACAACATTGTGATCTCCTTGAAGTCGTCCGACGTTCCGACCATGATTCAAACCTATTCGCTGATGGCGCAAAAACGCAATTATCCGCTGCATGTAGGTGTCACCGAAGCGGGTACGCAGTTTTCCGGCAGCATTAAATCCGCTGTCGGCATCGGTACGGTTCTCTCGATGGGGATTGGAGACACGATTCGCGTGTCGCTCACTGCCGATCCGGTGGAGGAGATCAAGGTTGCCAAGCAGATTTTGCGAAGTCTCGACATCGTCAACAACGATCCCGTTGTCATCGCCTGCCCGTCCTGCGGCCGTTGCGCTATCGATCTGATTGGTCTGGCGACAAAAGTGGAGGATGCCGTCTCAACCTTGAAAGTCCCGCTCAAGATTGCGGTCATGGGATGTGCCGTGAACGGACCGGGTGAAGCGCGTGAAGCCGACGTCGGTGTTGCCGGAGGAAACGGCGAGGGGCTGATTTTCCGCAACGGGGAGATCGTGCGAAAAGTAAAGGAAACGGAACTGTTTGAAGAATTAATGAAAGAAATCAACGAGATCGTCGATGAGCGTAATGCGACCCAGGTTGGGTAACGTTCGCACAGATATAGATCGGAGGACAAGTCGTGTTGAAACAAAGCCAAATGTTAATTCCTACACTGCGGGAAGTCCCTGCCGATGCGGAGATCGCCAGCCACAAGCTGCTGCTGCGGGCAGGGATGGCACGCCAGCTGGCTTCCGGTATCTATACCTATTTGCCGCTCTCTCTTCGCGTTCTGCAGAAAATCCAGGCGATTGTACGCGAAGAGATGAACCGCGCCGGAGCGCAGGAAATTCTGATGCCGGCGATGCAGCCGGCGGAGCTGTGGAATCAAACGGGCCGCTGGGACGTCTACGGACCTGAACTGGTTCGACTTTTTGACCGGCACGAGCGCCCGTTCGCTCTTGGTCCGACTCATGAAGAAGTGGTAACCAGTCTGGTGCGAGACGATGTGAATTCGTATAAAAAACTCCCGCTGAATCTATACCAGATCCAGACGAAGTTTCGCGACGAAGTTCGTCCTCGCTTCGGTCTGATTCGCTGCCGCGAATTTATCATGAAAGACGCGTACTCCTTTGACATCAACCAAGAGGGTTTGGATCGCAACTTCCAGGCCATGTTTGACGCATATACCCGCATTTTTACCCGCGTCGGGTTGAATTTCCGTGCCGTCGAAGCGGACGCCGGGGCAATCGGCGGGAAAGGTACGTACGAGTTTATGGCGCTGTGCGACATTGGTGAGGATACGATTGCGTACTCCACCGAGGGCGACTACGCCGCCAACCTGGAAAAGGCAGAAGTTGTGTACAAGCCTTCCCGGCAGCCTGACACAAAAACGCCAGACCTTGTGAAGATTCATACACCTGGTGTAAAAACGATTGCACAGCTGACCCAATTCCTGGGAATCGAAGCCAATCGCATAATCAAGAGCCTGATCTACCGCGTTGACGACAAGCTGGTGATGGTGCTGGTGCGCGGCGATCACGAAATCAACGAAATAAAGTTGAAAAATCTGTTCGATGCGACGAACGTGTCTCTTGCAAAAGAGGATGAGATCCGCACGCTGACTGGTGCACCAGCCGGGTTCATCGGGCCGGTCGGCATCGACGGCGAAGAAGTGGAAATCATTGCTGACAACTATGTGCAGGATGTCTATGACGGCGTGGTCGGTGCCAACGAGGCGGACTACCACCTGAAGCACGTCAAGCCGGGCCGCGATTTTCAGGTCAAAACGTACACCGATTTGCGCAACATCATGGAAGGTGACGACTGTCCGCGCGGCGGCGGCAAAATCAAATTTGCCCGCGGCGTTGAGGTCGGACACGTCTTCAAACTGGGAACCAAGTACTCGCAAGCGATGGGAGCGACGTTCCTGGATGAAAACGGCCGCAGTCAGCCAATGATCATGGGTTGCTACGGCATCGGCGTGTCACGGACACTGGCAGCAATCATTGAGCAGAACAACGACGAGAACGGTATTATCTGGCCGGTAGCGGTGGCTCCGTTCCACGTTCACGTGATTCCGGTCAATGTAAAAGTGGACGAGCAGCGCAAAGCGAGTGAGCGCATTGCGGAAACGCTGGGTGCAGCCGGTCTGGAAGTGCTGTACGACGACCGTCCGGAGCGGGCTGGAGTAAAATTCAAAGACGCCGACCTGATCGGCCTGCCGCTTCGCATCACCGTTTCGGACAAGGCGCAGGAAGGGATCGTGGAAGTTCGCGTCCGCCGTACCGGTGAATCGTACGAGGTTCAAATCGACAACTTGACAGCGTTCGTAAAAGAACAGCTAACCCGTCTGGATCGTTCACAAACCAATCCGTCCAGGTAAAAGGGTGAGCAGGAAACGGATCAGATTTTGTCGAATCTATAGAGGGTACCCGTGTAAGGGGGGTACCCCCTTTCCTTTTTAGATTTGAGGTGATTGCATCGTGGATCGGATCCAAGAGCAAAAACATCGCTTCTCACTGCTGATCAAGCAGATGGAACTGCCGGCAGAATGGGTGGAGCGATTTTTTCATGACGGACAAATCAATAAATTGGAACTGTATAAACAAAACAAGGAGTGGGTGTTCCACTTCACGCTTCCGCAGCTGCTGCCGGCCGAGGTGTATCAGGCATTTTCCCGACGTTTGGCAGAGACATTTTCGCATTTGGCCAAAGTGGAGGCGTGCTACCGGTACATAAACAAACCGTTGACGGAGATTGCGGTCAACGACTACTGGGACGTACTTCTGGAGGAATTGGAACCGAAAATCAACTCTCTGGCCGTAACGCTCCGTTCTGCCCGGCGTCAGCTGAACAGTCAGGAAGTAAAGGTATACCTGCCCACCGAGATGGCGGTCGAGGTAGCCAAACGGAAAAAGGTGGAGGGGGAACTCACTGCCGCTTTCCAGCGAATCACCGAGGTATCCCCGCGCTTCACCTTTCTCGCGGAGGAGAGCGACGAAGCGTACAAGGCATTTGTGGAACAGCGCGAGGAAGAAGAGCGGGCGTTGATTGAAGTGGTGATGACTGCCCAGCAAACAGAGAAGGAAAATAAAGAGGGCGGAAAGACGGATGCTGTCACGACTCTTATGATTGGCTACGAGATCAAGGAAGAACCGGTGCCGATCAAAGAGATCCAGGATGAAGAACGCCGGATTGTGATTCAGGGAACCGTCTTCGGAGCCGAGCTGAAGGAGCTGCGCAGCGGGCGACACCTGCTCACCTTCCACGTGACGGATTACACCGATTCCCTTACCGTCAAAGTGTTTTCCCGCGACAAGGAAGACGTGAAAATGCTGGAGGCCCTGCAGGACGGCATGTGGGTAAAAGTGCGGGGTAGCGTACAGCATGATACGTTTGTCCGCGAACTGGTCATGACAGCCAACGACATCAATCAGATCGAGCAGGTTTCTCGAAAGGACAGGGCCGAAGAGAAGCGGGTCGAGCTTCACTGTCACACACCGATGAGCGCCCTGGACGCAGTGGCTTCCGTCAAATCGCTCATCTCCACTGCTGCCAAATGGGGGCATAAAGCGATTGCCATCACGGACCACGGAGTCGTTCAGGCCTTTCCGGAAGCGTACGGAATCGCCAAGAAAAACAACATCAAGTGCATTTTAGGGCTTGAGGCGTACGTGGTGGAAGACGGTGTGGATGTCGTCTACAACCTGACCAGCGAAAACAACGTTTCCATCGACGAACATACGGAATACGTCGTGTTTGACACGGAGACCACCGGCTTGAACGCAGCTGAGCATACCATAATTGAAATTGCCGCCGTAAAAATGCGCGGCGGTGAAATTATCGACAAGTGGACGGATCTCATCGACCCGCAGATCCCGATTGGTCCCAAGACAACAGAAATTACCGGGATTACGAACGAAATGCTGAAGGGCAAGGAGACGATCGACATCGTTCTGCGGCGCTTCAAGGAGTTTGCCGGGAATGCTGTTCTGGTCGCCCACAATGCGGAGTTCGACAAGAGCTTCATCAACGCCTGCGCCAAGCGAATCGGCATGGAACCGTGGGACAACCCCTTCCTCGACACATTGCCGCTGGCACGAATGCTGTACAAAGGGATGCGTAACTACCGTTTGGGTACGCTGGCCAAGAGGTTCAACGTGGAACTGATCAACGCCCACCGCGCATTGGACGATACCGTGGCACTCGCTCATGTTTTCCAGCACATGCAAAAAGACATGAAAGAAGCGCAAATCACCACTCTGGCCGAACTGAACGAACGAAGCAATGCAGAGGCCGATTACAAGAGCACTCGTCCGTTCCACGCCACGCTCCTGGTACAAAACAAAACAGGATTGAAAAACTTGTACAAGCTGGTCAGCCGCTCACACGTGGAAACCTTTTTCCGCGTGCCGCGTATCCAGCGCAGTCAACTGCAAAAATATCGGGAAGGCATCCTGATCGGCTCCGCCTGCAAGGAAGGGGAACTGATGCAGGCCATTCTGCGCGGGAAGTCGCGGGAGGAATTGAAAGAAGCCGCCAAATTTTATGATTTCATCGAAATTCAGCCGCTGGAACATTACGCGCCGCTGTTGCGCAACGAGGAAATTCCGTCGCTTAAAGTGATAAAAGAGTATCACCGGACGCTGGTCGATATTGGCAGGGAACTGGATAAACCGGTTGTTGCCACCGGGGATGTGCATTTTCTCAATCCGCAGGACAGCATTTTTCGCGATGTGTTCCTGCTCTCACAAGGGGATCCAAACGCCGGCAACCAGCCGCCGCTCTATCTCCGTACGACCGACGAGATGCTGGATGCGTTCGCCTATCTGGGCGAGGAGACAGCCAAAGAGGTGGTCGTGAACGCCTCCAACCGGATTGCCGACTCGATTGACGATGTCAGTCCGATTCCGGACAAGCTGTATACACCCATCATTGAAGGGGCGGACGATGAGCTTCGCAACATGTGTTATGCCAAGGCCCGCCATCTGTACGGCGATCCGTTGCCGGAAATCGTCGAGAAGCGTTTGGAGAAGGAGCTAAACAGCATTATCACGCACGGCTTCGGCGTGATTTATCTGATTTCCCAGCGGCTTGTGACCAAGTCATTGGCTGACGGGTATCTCGTCGGTTCACGTGGTTCCGTCGGCTCATCGTTTGTGGCAACGATGTCGGAAATTACCGAAGTAAACCCGCTCCCGCCGCACTACCGCTGCCCGGAGTGCAAGCACAGTGAATTCATCGTGGACGGTTCCATCGGTTCCGGCTTCGACCTGCCGGACAAGGACTGCCCGAAGTGCGGACACAAGCTGGCGAAGGACGGCCAGGACATTCCGTTCGAGACGTTCCTTGGCTTTAAGGGAGACAAGGTTCCCGATATTGACCTGAACTTCTCCGGTGATTATCAACCGAGGGCGCACAAGTATACACAGGAACTGTTCGGAGTGGACAACGTCTATCGCGCGGGAACGATCGGTACGGTTGCGGAGAAAACCGCCTATGGCTACGTGCGAAAATACGCAGATGAGCGGGGGCTGACACTGCGAAATGCGGAAATTGCCCGGCTCGTTAACGGGTGTACAGGCGTGAAGCGAACAACCGGTCAGCACCCTGGCGGGATTATCGTCGTACCGGACTACATGGAAATCGAAGACTTTTGCCCGATTCAATATCCGGCGGACGACAACGAATCGGAATGGCGGACCACGCACTTTGACTTCCACTCCATTCACGACAACCTGTTGAAGCTGGATATTCTCGGGCACGATGATCCCACGGTGATCCGCATGCTGCAGGATTTGACGGGCATCGATCCGAAAACCATTCCCCTGGATGACAAAAAGACCATGTCCATTTTCAGTTCAACCGAAGCGCTGGGCGTAACGCCGGAACAAATTCGTACCAACCTGGGAACCCTGGGGATTCCGGAGTTCGGGACCAAATTCGTCCGTCAAATGCTGGAAGATACCAAACCAACTACTTTTGCTGAATTGGTGCAGATTTCCGGCTTGTCCCACGGTACGGATGTATGGCTCAACAACGCGCAGGATCTGATTAAAAGTGGTACCTGCATTCTCTCCGACGTAATCGGATGTCGTGACGACATCATGGTGTATTTGATCTACAAAGGGTTGGAACCGTCCCGCGCCTTCAAGATCATGGAGTCGGTGCGGAAAGGCAAGGGCGTGAACGAAGAAGACCAGGAAGAGATGCGCAAAAACAATGTGCCGGAATGGTACATTCAATCCTGCCAGAAAATCAAGTACATGTTCCCGAAGGCCCACGCGACGGCTTACGTGATGATGGCTGTGCGCATCGCCTACTTCAAGGTTCACTACCCGCTGGAATTTTACGCAACCTACTTTACTGTGCGGGCGGACGATTTTGACATTCCGCTCATGGTAAAAGGTTCCGCAGCGATTCGTCAAAAAATCGAAGAGATCGAAGAGAAGGGACATGATGCCCAACCGAAGGAAAAAGCGCTTTTGACTGTGCTCGAGATGGCACTGGAAATGGTGGAGCGGGGCTTCCGGTTCGCCAATGTGGATTTGTACCGTTCTGACGCAACCAAGTTTTTGATCGACGGCAACAGCTTGATCGCACCGTTCAACGCGCTGCCGGGATTGGGCACCAATGCGGCGATCAGTATCGTCAAGGCGCGGGAGGAAGGAGAGTTTCTCTCCAAGGAAGACCTGTTGTCCCGTTCGCGCATTTCCAAGACGATTTTGGAATATCTGGAGGAGCAGGGAGCGTTGAAAGGGTTGCCTGAGTCCAATCAGCTGTCCCTGTTTTGAGCAAAGAGAACCATTTCCTTCCAAAGGTTGTCAAGATCGTGCTTGTTATGCTATAATTTTTTTGGAAATACTGGTTATACGCGAAGCGGATGAGAGTGGGGAAACCCACTCTTTCTTTCTGGCTGAACCGCAGGATACATTGAAGGGGAGGTTCTTGATTGAGCAAGGTAGCGCAAATCGTGACAGAACTGGTCACGCCCATCCTAGACGAAATGGGTTTGGAACTGGTCGACATCGAGTACAAGAAAGAGGGCAGCAACTGGTTTCTCCGTATTTTCATTGACAATGAGACGGGGAGCATCGACATCGACGACTGCGGACAGGTCAGCGAGCGTTTGAGCCAGAAGCTGGACGAGGTGGATCCCATTCCGACCGCTTACTTCCTGGAAGTCTCTTCGCCGGGTGCGGAGCGCCCTTTGCGCAAAGAGAGCGATTTTCGCAAAGCCGTGGGCAAACATGTACATATCACCACGAAGGAACCTCTGGATGGTGCCTCCGTGTTTGAGGGCGAGCTGACCTCATTTGAGGAAGGCAAGCTGACTGTGCAGGAGTCGAAAAAGACGTACGTCATCTCTCTTGACCAAATCGACACTGCCCGCATGGCGATTGTGTTCTAGTCTAGACGTTTTTGCTTTTTGTATTGAAAGGAGGAGGCAACGAAAAAATGAACGCCGATTTTATTGAGGCACTGGAAGCCATTGAACGTGAAAAAGGAATTACCAAGGAAGTGTTGATCGAAGCCATCGAGGCGGCATTGATCTCCGGATACAAGCGGAACTTCAACTCCGCGCAAAACGTTCGCGTAGACGTGAACCGCCACACTGGACAGGTGCGTGTCTATGCGCGCAAAACCGTGGTAGAGGAAGTGCTGGATCCGCGTCTGGAAATTTCGCTGGAAGCGGCTCAAGAGATCGACCCCAACTTCCGTCTTGACGACATTGTAGAAATTGAAGTGACGCCGCGTGATTTCGGGCGCATCGCAGCGCAGACTGCCAAACAGGTGGTCACCCAGCGTATCCGTGAAGCGGAGCGGGGCTTGATCTACAGCGAGTTCATTGAACGAGAAGACGACATCATCACAGGTGTGGTTCAGCGCATGGACGTCCGCAATTACTACATTGATTTGGGAAAAGTGGAAGCCGTCATGCCCATCACCGAAAAAATGCCGACCGATGACTTCAAGCCGCAGGATCGCATTAAAGCCTATATCATCAAAGTGGAGAAGACGACGAAAGGGCCTCAGATCATTGTATCCCGCACTCATCCCGGCTTGTTGAAACGCTTGTTCGAACTGGAAGTGCCGGAAATCTACGATGGTGTAGTGGAAATCAAATCTGTCGCTCGCGAAGCGGGAGATCGTTCCAAAATAGCGGTGCATTCCATCAATCCGGACGTCGATCCGGTGGGGGCGTGCGTCGGGCCGAAAGGAATGCGCGTGCAGACGATTGTCAACGAGCTGAAAGGTGAAAAAATTGACATTGTCCGCTGGTCGGAAGATCCGGCAGAATATGTGGCCAACGCGCTCAGTCCGTCGAAAGTCCTGCACGTCGAAGTGAACGCGGCGGAAAAAGTGACCCGCGTCATTGTGCCGGATTACCAATTGTCCCTTGCAATCGGCAAACGCGGTCAAAATGCCCGTCTCGCAGCCAAACTGACCGGCTGGAAAATCGACATCAAGAGCGAAAGCCAGGCAGAACAGGAAGGCATCGCATATCCGAAAGAATTGGATACGGACGTGGATCAGGCATGAAGCAAAAAAAGATTCCTTTGCGTAAGTGCATCGTCTGCCAAGGAATGTTTCCCAAAAAAGAATTGATTCGCGTCGTCCGGACGCCGGAAGAGGAGATCGTAATTGATCCAACGGGCAGAGCAGCAGGCCGAGGAACGTACGTATGCAAGCAGGAGTCCTGTATGAAACCGGACACATTTGCTGCCGGTAAGTGGAAGAAAGTGCTGGAACGTTCGTTGAACATGACGATATCTCAGGAGAAGTACGACGCTTTTCGCAACCAATGGTTGGAGATGATGGGACAATGATCCCCAAAGTGGCGCAAATGCTGGGACTTGCGATGCGTGCCCGAAAGGTGGTTACGGGCGAAGAACTCGTTGTGGGAGCCGTGCGAAGCGGGCAAGCCAAGCTCGTGCTGCTTGCGGCCGACGCTTCCGCCAACACGACGAAAAAGGTAACGGACAAGTGCAGGCACTACGGTGTTCCCTGCTACGCCGTAGCCGATCGGTTTGAACTGGGCCGCGCCATCGGAAAAGATTCCCGCGTCACCCTGGCTATCACGGACAGCAAGATGGCGGAAAGCATTCAGCACCTGCTCACACCTATTTCCTAAGGGGTGAATTTATGAAGACACGAGTGTATGAATATGCAAAACAGCACAATATGAGCAGCAAGGAAATCCTCAATCTGCTAAAACGTTTGAACATAGAAGTAGCAAACCATATGAGCATCATGGACGAGGATATGATTCAAAAAATTGAACAGCATATGGCAAAGCTTCGCGCAAGCGGCAAGCCGGAAAAACCGGCAGTCCAGCAAGCCGAACCTAAGGCTAAACAACCGGAGACGGGAGAACCAAGACGTCAGACGGAAGAGGCAAAAGCACAGCAACAGCCTAACAGACAACAACAGCAGCCTCGAAAAAACGATCGCCCGTTTGAGCGCAGCGGCAATCGCCCGCAAGGCAATCAGCCGCAAGGGAATCGCCCGCAAGGCAATCAGCCGCAAGGGAATCGCCCGCAAGGCAACCGCCCGCAAGGCAACCGACCGGATCAACAGCGCTCGCCACAGGGAAAAAATCAGGGGAAGAATCAGGAGCGAAAACCAAACGATATGAGAAGTCAATCAAAACCATTCGATCGTAAACAGTCGGTAAACAACCAAGAGCCAGCGGTCGTGGAAGCACAGGATGATGTGCGCACAACTGGAGACGATTTCGAAGACAAGGTGAAAATTCCAGGCAAGGTAGCCCTGGAGAAGCGCGAGAAGATCAAGAAGGCACCGGGCGGCAAGAAAACCTTCGAAGAGAACAAAAAGAACCAGCCGTTTAAAGGAAACAACAAACGCCCGGACAACAACCGCAAATTCGGCCAGCGTGAGCCTCAGCGACCCGCTCCGGAGCCGCCGTCCAAAATTACCTTTACCGAATCGCTTACCGTTGGCGAACTGGCGAAAAAACTGCGCAAAGAACCGGCCGAAATCATCAAAAAGTTGTTTAATTTGGGCATCATGGCCACGATTAACCAGGACCTTGACCGCGATGCCATCGAGCTCATCTGCTCTGAGTACAATGTTCAAGTCGAAGAAAAGATCGTCATCGACGAAACCAACTTCGAGACCATTGAAGAGGTGGATAACCCGGCCGATCTGGTAGAGCGTCCGCCGGTCGTTACCATCATGGGTCACGTCGACCACGGAAAAACCACGCTGCTTGACGCTATCCGCTCGACGAACGTCGTCGCTGGCGAGGCAGGGGGAATTACCCAGCACATCGGTGCATACCAGGTGGAGATCAAAGGGAAGAAAATTACCTTCCTGGATACGCCTGGCCACGCTGCCTTCACGACCATGCGTGCGCGCGGCGCGCAAATTACCGACATTACCATCCTGGTTGTGGCGGCCGATGACGGGGTCATGCCGCAAACCGTAGAGGCCATCAGTCATGCCAAAGCGGCCAAGGTACCGATTATTGTCGCTGTGAACAAAATCGACAAACCGGAAGCAAACATCGATCGAATCAAGCAGGAACTGACCGAGTATGAGCTGGTTGCCGAGGAATGGGGCGGTGATACGATCTTCTGCCCGGTGTCGGCAAAACAGCGTACAGGGATCGAGGAGCTGCTGGAGTACATCTTGCTGGTGTCAGAGGTTCAAGAACTGAAAGCCAACCCGAACAAGCGCGCTCGCGGTACTGTCGTGGAGGCAGAGCTTGACAAGGGACGCGGTCCGGTCGCAACCGTCCTGGTTCAACACGGCACGCTGAAAGTAGGAGACCCGATCGTCGTCGGTTCCGCATACGGTCGCATTCGTGCGATGGTGAACGACAAGGGACGTCGTTTGAAAGAAGCAGGTCCGTCCACTCCGGTGGAAATTACCGGTCTCAACGACGTTCCGCAGGCAGGCGACCAGTTCATGGTCTTTGAAGACGAGAAAAAAGCCCGCGCCATCGGGGAAGCGCGCGCGGCGAAACAGCGCGAATCGGAACGCCGCGCCAATACTCGAGTCTCTCTCGACGACTTGTTCCAGCACATTCAGGAAGGCGAAGTGAAGGAACTGAACCTGATCGTCAAAGGGGACGTGCAGGGTTCTGTCGAAGCGCTCCGCGGCTCTTTGGAGAAAATCGACGTCAATGGTACCCGCGTGAAGATTATTCACACAGGCGTCGGAGCCATTACCGAATCGGACGTTACCCTGGCAAACGCGTCCAACGCGATTATCATCGGCTTCAACGTTCGTCCTGAGCCAAATGCCCGCAACATGGCCGAACAAGAGAAGATTGATATCCGCCTGCATCGCGTGATCTACAATGTAATCGAAGAAATCGAAGCTGCGCTCAAGGGCATGCTTGATCCGGTGTTCAAGGAATCCATCATCGGACAGGCGGAAATCCGCGAAGTGTTCAAGATTTCCAAAGTGGGGAACATTGCGGGCTGCTATGTCACAGAAGGCAAACTGACCCGCGATGCCGGTGCACGCCTGATTCGCGACGGGGTTGTCATCTACGAAGGTAAACTGGACACCCTGAAGCGCTTCAAGGACGACGTAAAAGAGGTAGCCGCCGGTTACGAGTGCGGTATTACGCTGGAGCGTTTCAACGATATTAAACAAGGTGACATCATCGAAGCCTTTGTCATGGTGGAAGTGAAAGCGTAATGATGGCGGGGGCGCGCATCGAGCTGTTTCTGCCCGCCTGCCAGAATTTAAAAGAGAAACGGGCCATCGTGAAAAGCATTCTTGAGAAGCTGCGGAACAAGTTCAACGTGTCCGCAGCGGAGATGGCCTACCATGAGCAGTGGCAGCGTACCGTTCTGGGTATCGCTGCCGTTGCTAATAAAGCTTCTTTTTTGGAAAATGTTCTGCAGTCTGCGATCCGTCTGGTGGAAAACCATCCCGGCGTGGAGTTGATTCATGCCGATACGGAATACTACGACTAAGGCTGTTGAGTGGAGGTGAATTCAATGAGCATGAACAAGACACGAATTAGCCGAGTCGGGGAAGAAATCAAGAAAGAACTGAGCATCCTCCTTCAGCGCGAGATGAAAGATCCGCGGATCGGCTTTGTCACTGTGACCGCGGTGGAAGTAACCAGTGATCTTCAATTGGCAAAAGTGTTTATCAGCGTGTTCGGCAGTGAAGAACAGCGGCAAGCATCGCTCTCTGGCCTGCAGAAAGCGAAAGGCTTTTTGCGTTCGGAGATTGGCAAACGGGTGAAGCTGCGCCACGTGCCGGACTTTGTGTTCAAACTTGATCAGTCCATTGACTACGGCAACAAGATTGAAACCATCCTGCGCGAAATCTCCACCGAAGGGGAAAGCAAACATGAGTGATTACCGCCGTTCACTGGAGGAAGCCGCCCGTTTCATGCGGGATCACGACCGCTTCCTGATCATTTCCCACGTCAATCCGGACGGGGATACAACCAGCTCGGCATTGGCTGCGGCGCTAATGCTGGAAGAACTTAGGAAAACATACGTAATCGTCAACGAAGGAGAGACACCGTCCAAGTTTGGGTTTCTCCCGCGCTTTGAGCAAATTCGGAATCTCGCGACAGATCAGCTGGATGAGAGCTTCTCTGCGGTGATCGCCGTAGACGCTGCCGACTCCCTGCGGATGGGCGGCGTGCGCCATCTGTTCGCACCCGATGCGATCCTGCTGAACATCGATCACCATCCCACCAACGACAGCTTCGGGCATATCAACGTAATTCGAACGGATGCCGCTGCGACCGCGGAAATCATGTTTGAGCTGATGGAAGCCGGCGGTTTTGGCTTCACGAAGGAGCTCGCCATGTGCATATACACCGGGCTGTTGACCGACACGGGCGGATTCCGCTACTCCAACACCTCGCCCAATGTGATGGAGATTGCGGCCAAAATGCTTCGCTACGGCGTCAAACCGGGTGAGATCGCGGAGCGCTGCCTGGAGGAGATCACTCTGGAACACGTCCAGATTTTGCGCCGCTCCCTGCAGTCGCTTCGACTGACTCACAACAATCTTGTGGCTTCCCTGCGGGTTACCCATGACGATCTGGCGGATACGGGAGCGAGTTCGGAGGATGCCAGCGGACTGGTCAATTACGCGCGCAACATTGAAGGGGTTGAAGTGGGCCTTTCTTTTGTAGAGACGGTGCCGGGCATCGTCAAGGTGAGTTTGCGTGCGCGCAGTTTCGTGGACGTTTCCCGCATCGCCAAAAGCCTCGGCGGCGGCGGGCATGCCAAGGCAGCTGGGTGTACAATCAAAGGTGAACTGGCTGAAGTGGAACAGCGGGTGTTTGCCAGGCTGAACGACGCGCTGGGAGTGTCTGCCGATGAGTAATATCAACGGCGTACTTGTGCTGCAAAAACCGGCAGGAATGACCTCGCACGATTGTGTGGCCCGGGTCCGTCGTCTCTTTGGCACGAAAAAAGTCGGGCATACAGGTACGCTTGATCCCGAGGTAACAGGCGTGCTGCCCATCTGTCTGGGGCATGCCACCCGTTTGGTCGAGTACATACAGGATTTGCCCAAGACCTACGAAGTGGTCATGACGCTGGGTGTGTCGACGACGACGGAGGATGCTACGGGCGAGGTGCTAGAGTCAAAAACGGTGGACGCTTCGACGATCACCGAGGAACGTATCCGATCGGTGTTTCAGCAATTTCTTGGAGAAATGGAACAGGTTCCTCCCATGTACTCCGCCGTCAAGGTAAACGGAAAGAGGCTGTACGATCTTGCCAGGGAAGGCCTCGTGGTAGAGCGAAAAGGGCGTCGCGTCACCATCTACGATCTGACCCTGCATGCCATTGAAGCGACCGGCGACACTGTGAGGATTTCGTTTGCCTGTACGTGTTCCAAGGGCACCTATGTCCGCACATTATGTGTTGACCTGGGACGCGCCTTGGGATATCCTGCCCATATGGCACAGTTGGTACGGGTGAAGAGCGGACCGTTTACATTGGCGGATGCCATCCCGCTGGCAGAGTTGGAGGAAAGACTGGCGCAGGGCGCTGACCCGAACGCTTTTTTGCTTTCGATCCCGCGAGCCCTTTCCTTTTTGCCTCGGTATGAGATCGCCCCCGAGCGCAAAAAAGCAGTGTTGAACGGATTGGAGACCGCGCTGCCGGGCGTCAGTTTGGAAGAAGGCAGTCTCATCTGCCTCTTTTCCGAAGGACAGCTGCTTGGCATCCATCGCGTCTGTTACGGCCCCAAAGGCCCCTACGCCAAAGCTGAAAAAGTTTTTTCCGTTTGAGGTGGGAACGTGAGAACGATACATTTGACCTATCCCCTGCCGCATGAGCTGGAGCCATATCCCTGCTCCATAGCCATCGGGTATTTCGACGGCGTACACATCGGTCATCGCCGAGTGATTCAAAAAGCGATTGATGCAGCCAAAGCAAAAGGCTGGAAAAGCGCGGTCATGACGTTCGATCCGCACCCCAGGGAGGTGCTGGGACAGACCGGTTACACGAGATACCTCACCCCGCTGGAAGACAAGCTGGAGCAGCTGGACAAACTGGGGGTGGATCTCGTCTACGTGATGAGATTTGACATTCCGTTTTCCTCTGTTTATCCGGAAGATTTTATTGAGGAGTGTCTGCTGCCGCTGCAGTGCAGGCACGTGGTGGTCGGCTTTGATTTTACCTTTGGCTATCGCGGCCTGGGAACGGCGCAAACCCTTCAGGCAATGAGCAAGGGCCGATACAGCCTGGATATCGTCGGTCCGGTCAACCGCTTGGGCGAAAAGGTAAGCAGCACCATTATTCGCGAATACCTGCATCACGGAGACGTGGAACAAACGCGCCATCTGCTGGGCAGACCGTACAAGATAAAAGGGATAGTGGTTCACGGTGACAAACGGGGACGGACGATCGGTTTTCCCACCGCCAACGTGCAGATAACAAAACCGTATTTGATCGGAAAAAACGGCGTATACGGAGTTCGTTTTCAGGTAGATGGAAAAAGCTATTTCGGAGTCATGAACGTAGGGATCAAACCGACGTTTGAACTGGAGAAAAAGGAAAAGTCGCTGGAGGTCCACGTGTTTGACTTTCAGCAAGAGATTTACGGCAAAGAGGTACAGGTGGAGTTTCTCTTTTTCATCCGGGACGAACAGAAATTCTCAGGCGTTGACGCACTGATTGCTCAAATCCATAAAGACGTGGAAACGGCAAGGAAAAAATTTGCCTCCGGCTCCTATTAGATCCGAAGAAGATTCTTTGCTTTTCCCCATCTCGTGTGCTATAATTCGAGATGTTGTTTAGAAAAACCGCAGCTTGGCTGACCGACACTCACCGACGGCAGACTCGGCTGATGGGGATTATGAAAAGGAGGTGAGTCATGATGGCACTGTCTCAAGAACGTAAAACTCAACTGATTCAAGAGTACCGTACGCATGACAACGATACGGGTTCTCCAGAGGTACAAATCGCTATCTTGACTGAGAACATCAACAACCTGAACGCGCATCTGCGCACTCACAAGAAAGACCACCACAGCCGTCGTGGTCTGTTGAAGATGGTAGGTCAACGCCGTAACCTGTTGAACTACCTGAAAGAGACCGACGTTCAGCGCTACCGTGCGCTTGTTGACCGTCTTGGTCTGCGTCGCTAATCGGCAACTTGGTGAAAAAGCGGGACATTCCCGCTTTTTTCATTATTTATGCAGCCTATTTAATTTTGTCGATGGCAGGAAATAATACACACAGGTAGAAAAAGAATGTGTACGTACATATGCCCTGAAGGAGGACTGCTAGTAACATGGAGCAACAATTCCGTACATATGAGTTCGAACTGGCAGGCCGCAAATTGACGCTCGAGTTTGGCAAAATGGCAAAACAGGCGCAAGGATCGGTCTTGGTTCGTTACGGAGAAACAGCCATTCTGTCCGCAGTGACAGTTTCGAAAGAACCCAAACCGCTGGATTTTTTCCCGCTTACGGTAAACTACGAAGAACGCCTCTACGCCGTTGGGAAAATCCCTGGCGGTTTTATCAAACGGGAAGGTCGTCCCAGTGAAAAGGCGATTCTCGCCAGCCGTCTGATTGACCGCCCGATCCGGCCGTTGTTTCCGGAGGGTTTTCGCAACGATGTACAGGTGGTCAACACCGTTCTGTCCGTTGACCAGGACTGCTCTCCGGAAATCGCAGCGATGATCGGTACCTCGGCAGCCCTGTGCGTGTCGGAAATTCCGTTTGGCGGCCCGATTGCCGGAGTCATCGTCGGTCGAATTGACGGCCAGTTTGTCATCAATCCGACTGTTGAGCAGATCGAAAAGAGCGATATTCATCTGGTTGTAGCCGGTACCCGTACTGCCATCAACATGGTCGAGGCGGGGGCCAATCAGGTGCCGGAAGAAGTGATGCTGGAAGCGATCATGACCGGCCATCAAGTCATCCAGCAGCTCGTCGACTTCCAAAATACGATCGTGGCCGAAATCGGCAAGCCGAAAATGGAAGTGGTGCTGCATGAAGTTGATCCCGAAATTGATCGGGCCGTACGTGATTACGCAGACGCCAAGCTACGCGAGGCAATCCGTATTGAGGAGAAACAGGCTCGCGCCGATGCCATCGACGCTGTGAAAAAAGAGGCGAAGGAATACTTCCAGGAGCAGCTCGGCGAGAACTATGCAGCGCAGGAATCGATGATCGACGAAGTGCTGTACAACATTGTCAAGGAAGAAGTTCGCCGACTGATCACCCATGAGAAAATCCGCCCAGACGGACGAGCGTTGAACGAAATCCGACCGCTCTCCAGCGAAGTAGGCGTTCTGCCGCGTACTCACGGTTCCGGCCTGTTTACGCGAGGACAAACACAGGCGCTCAGTGTATGTACGCTTGGCGCTCTCGGCGACGTGCAGATTCTCGACGGTCTCGGTCTGGAGGAATCCAAGCGGTTCATGCACCACTATAACTTCCCGCCGTACAGCGTCGGGGAAGCTCGACCGCTCCGCCCGCCGGGACGACGCGAAATCGGTCACGGGGCGTTGGGCGAACGTGCCATTGAACCAATCATTCCGTCGGAAAGCGATTTTCCGTACACCATTCGTCTGGTTTCCGAGGTGATTGAATCCAACGGCTCTACCTCTCAGGCTTCCATCTGCGCCAGCGTGCTTGCCCTGATGGACGCAGGCGTGCCGATTCTTGCTCCGGTAGCGGGGATTGCCATGGGCCTGATCATGGATACGGACGGCAAGACGTTCTCCATCCTGACGGACATCCAGGGAATGGAAGACCATCTCGGTGACATGGACTTTAAAGTGGCCGGTACCGAGAAGGGCGTGACTGCCATTCAGATGGATATCAAAATTGCCGGGATCAACCGGGAAATTCTCGAGCAGGCGTTGGCACAGGCGAAAGAAGGTCGCATGACCATTCTGAAGCACATGATGGAAACCATCTCCGCACCACGCAAGGAGCTGTCGCCGTACGCGCCGAAGATTACCACCATGACGATCAATCCGGAGAAAATCCGAGACGTCATTGGACCGCAGGGACGCGTCATCAACAAGATCATCGAAGAGACCGGTGTCAAAATCGATATTGAACAAGACGGCCGCATCTACATCGCTTCCGTTAACCATGATGCGAACATGCGCGCCAAGCAGATTATCGAGGATCTGGTTCGCGAGGTGGCTGTGGGACAAACGTACCTCGGCACGGTGAAACGCATCGAAAAATACGGTGCCTTCATTGAATTGTTTGCCGGCAAGGAAGGTCTCTGCCACATCTCCCAGCTCGCAGAGGAGCGCGTGGCCAAGACGGAAGATGTGGTCAAGATCGGCGACAAGATCATGGTCAAGGTAACGGAAATCGATGAGCAAGGACGGATTAACCTCTCCCGCAAAGCGGTTCTGAAAGAGCAGGCAGCCGCGGCCCAGGGTGCTGCCGCACAGACTGAATAAGAATTGCAGCAAAAGGCTTCGTTACTCGAAGGATACTTCGCGTACGCAAGCTTTTTCTTTTTGCCTTCTAACCTTTCTGCTTCGTTCATACATTGGACAAAGAGCACCTTCGCATGCAGTGGGAGATCGTGCAAGAAAGGGTTGGCAGTATGAAAAAGCGAACGGGGATCCGGTACTTGTTGGTTATCATCTGTGCACTGATTCTTGTCTATCTGATAAACTCCCAGCCGGTTGAGCATTACATTGAGGTTGTAAAATACCAGACAGAGAAAGTAGACCGTCCCGTTCATGATGACGAAGCGTTGCGACGACAAATCGAGGAGTGGAAACAAGGACGGGAGCAGGCGCCGATCGATGCTCGTCTCGATCCGGTCTGGAAAGCGGCGATCCCCGGTTATAACGGGCGTATCGTGGATGTGGAAGCGTCGCTTAGGAAACTGCAAGAAGCAGAAAGCCCCTCACCGGAGCTGCTCATATACCGGGAAGTCCCTCCGGCCGTAAGTGTGGAGACGCTGGGCCGGTATCCCATCCGCCAGGGCAACCCGCAGAAGCCTGCCATTTCCTTCATGATCAACGTGGCATGGGGCAACGAATATCTGGACATGATCCTGGACACGATGGACCGCTATCAGGTGAAGACAACCTTTTTTCTCGACGGATCGTGGGTGAAACGGTATCCCGATTTGGCCAAAAAAATTGCCGATCGCGGCCATGAAATCGGCAATCACGCATACTCTCATCCCGACATGAGCAAGCTCGGAGAAAGCCGCATCCGCCAGGAAATTGGACGTACGCAACAAGTCATCGAGAAGACTCTCGGGATCAAGCCAACTTTGTTCGCACCTCCGTCAGGCGCTTTTAATCAAGCGGTGGTGAACATCTCCCAAAGCGAATTCGGCATGAAGACGATTCTATGGACAGCCGATACGGTAGACTGGAGGAAGCCCTCGGTTCAGACGTTGATCCATCGCATCGAACCGAAAATGGGAAACGGCGTACTCGTACTGATGCACCCGACCGCTCCCTCGGCAGAAGCATTGAGTCAGTTGATTCGGCTTGCGAAACAAAAAGGACTGAAGCCTACGACGGTATCGGAGGTCATTTCCAGCAGGCGACTCCCGTAACCAGCCCATCGGTGGCTATCAATCTTGTTGTGGAGACAGGGGAATTTTGCTATAGTTAGACGTGTTTACTAGAGAATCAGCCCCTTAGCAAAGGTTCGGGGCCCCGCCCGGCGGAGCAAGGGTTCCCACTCAGCACAGCGCTAGGTATTGCCGAGTGGGTTGATCATAGCTTTTGCCTGGGAGGTTTTCTTACAGAAGAACAACCGAGGAGGATTTCTGTGATTCAACGACATACGTGCGAAAACGGTCTGCGCATCGTAACGGAAAAGATCCCTTCCGTTCGATCCGTTGCACTCGGCATCTGGGTCGGGACCGGTTCGAAATATGAAAACGAACGCAACAACGGAATTTCCCACTTTTTGGAGCACATGTTCTTCAAGGGAACAACGACCCGTTCGGCGAAAGAGATTGCCGAGACGTTCGACGAAATCGGCGGCAACGTCAACGCTTTTACTTCCAAGGAATACACCTGCTACTACGCACGAGTGCTTGACCAACACGCTCCGATTGCGCTCGACGTGCTGTCCGACATGTTTTTTCACTCCGTCTTCGACGAGGAAGAGTTGGAGAAGGAGAAAAACGTCGTAATTGAGGAGATCAGCATGTACGAAGACACGCCGGACGACCTCGTTCATGATTTGATCGCCCGCGCGTGCTACGCAGATCATCCTCTGGGATACTCCATTCTCGGTACGGAGGACGTGCTTCGCAGTCTGAAGCGGGATGACCTGATCGCGTACATCGAAGATCGTTATTTGCCGTCCAATACCGTCATTACCGTCGCAGGCAACTTCGATGACGGTTTGATTGAAGAGATTAAGCGCCGCTTCTCGGCGTTTCAACGCAAAGAGCAGACTCTGGAGGTGACGAAGCCCGCCTTTGTTGCCAATACGATCGCGCAGCACAAGACGACGGAACAGGCTCACGTGTGCATGTCCCTGCCGGGCTTTCACGTTGGGCACGAGGACGTGTACTCCCTCATTTTGCTGAACAACATCCTGGGAGGCAGCATGAGTTCCCGCCTGTTCCAGGAAATTCGCGAAGAGCGGGGGCTGGCGTATTCCGTGTATTCCTACCATTCGTCCTACAAGGAAGCGGGAACGTTTTGTGTCTACACCGGCACGGCACCGGAACACGTCGGGCAGGTGTTCGACATCGTAACCAACGTCCTCTTTGACTTGTCCGAGCGAGGCATCACCGACAAGGAGCTGAAAAAGGGCAAGGAACAGCTGAAAGGCAGCCTGATGCTCAGCCTGGAGAGCACCAACAGCCGGATGAGCCGCCTCGGCAAAAATGAACTGCTGCTGGGACGCCATCTGAGTCTGGATGAGATCATCGCCAAAATTGATCGCGTTACCCACGAATCCGTCCTGTCGGTCGCACAGCAGTTGTTCCGCTCCAAGTTGGCGCTTGCGATGGTTAGTCCATTGGAACAGTTCCCCGACAACGTAAAAAGCGACGTGCTCGTCAAGTAGAAAAATCCGGCATTCCGCCGGTTTTTTTGCGTATTCTTCAGGTAATCGGGACAAATCACATCGTATCGCCACTACGGGTTAACAAGGAGGAAGGGTTATGCGATTAAGCGATCTGGGCGGAAAGGAAATCATCGGATTGGACAATGGGGAACGCATAGGAGTTGTAGGGGATGCCGATCTGGAGATCAACCCCGCTACAGGTGAAATCACGTCCATCATCTTGCCGGGCGGCAATCTGTTTCGCTTCGGGAAACGGCGGGAAGAGATCGTCATCCCCTGGGACGCCATCGTGAAAGTCGGTCCGGACATGATGATCATCCAGATGAACAAGGAGAGTGTGAAGGTCCAGCAGGAGTAAGCCGCAGTCACCGAACTTTTGGTAACCGAATAGGATGGGGGTAGACCGCAACGATTTCCGTACTCTTTTTCACACGGAAAAACCTTTGCGTTTCGATTGTTTAATGCAGTAAAATGTGTGGAAAGGGGAACGCAGCATGCTAACGGGGATACATGTTGCCTTAATCGGCGGAGACGCTCGACAGTTGGAAGTCATCAAGAAGTGTATCCAGCTGGATGCAAGCGTTACGTTGATTGGCTTTGACAACCTGGAGAGTATTTTCACAGGGGCAACGAAAAAACCATTAACATGCGACGTGTTGAAAGACGCCGATGCTCTCATCCTTCCCATAGTCGGTTCCGATGACAGGGGCTACGTCGAAAGCATTTTCTGCTCCAAGCCGTTGCAACTGGTGGAAGAACACGCGGCCAGTTTGCAAAAGCACTGTGTCGTCTATACAGGCATGGCAAAACCCTACCTGAAAAACCTGTTTGCCGCGAAGCAAATTTCGCTGGTGGAACTGTTAGATCGTGATGATGTGGCCATATACAACTCCATTCCCACAGTAGAGGGCGCGTTGATGATGGCGATTCAAAATACGGATATTACGATCCACGGGTCACAGGCAATCGTGCTCGGGTTGGGACGGACAGGCATGTCCATGGCTCGCGCTTTGCACGCATTAGGAGCACGCGTGAGGGTAGGAGCGAGGCGTCAGGAACACTTAGCACGCGTTTATGAGATGGGACTTACTCCCTTTCATATAAGCGAAGTCAAGCAGCAGGTGAGCAATGCGGATTTTATCTTCAATACCATTCCAAAACTGATACTCACTGCAGAAGTGATCGCCCAAATGCAGCAGTCTGCCTTCATTCTCGACCTGGCCTCCAAGCCAGGCGGCACAGATTTCCGCTATGCCGAAAGACGAGGCATCAAAGCAATCCTCGCTCCCGGATTACCTGGTATTGTCGCACCGAAAACAGCAGGTCAGATTTTGGCCCATACGCTGTCTCGTCTCATTGCCGAACAATCCATCACCAGGGGGAGTCAACATGAGTGATTTGCAGGGAAAAACCATTGGATTTGGCTTGTCAGGGTCGCACTGTACCTTTGAGGAGACAATGCCGCAGATCAAGCGGCTGATAGATGCCGGCGCCCGGGTCATTCCCATCGTCACCAATACCATCCTGACCACGGACACCCGATTCGGAACCTCCGAGGGTTGGCAAAAGCAGTTGGTGGACATCACGGGCGAAAAGTTGATCACGACCATTCCGGAAGCAGAGCCTTTGGGACCTTCCAAGCTCCTTGATGCAATGGTGATCGCACCGTGTACAGGGAGTACGACCAGCCGTCTGGCCAACGCCATTACCGACAGTCCCGTACTGATGGCGGCGAAAGCGACAATGCGCAACCTGCGCCCGGTGGTTATCGCCATTTCCACCAACGACGGCTTGGGGCTCAACGCTGCCAACATCGCGAAACTGCTCGCATCCAAAAACATTTACTTCGTCCCGTTTGGGCAGGATGCTCCGGATAAAAAACCGAATTCGCTCGTCGCACGTATGGAATTGCTCAAGGAAACCTGTGAAGCTGCGTTAGAAGGCAGACAATTGCAACCCTTGCTAATAGAAAGATTCAATTACTAAATCACGCTCATTCGCGTTCTGGAGGGGTAAAAAGATGGAGAACCAACTGAAGTACAATGTGGCTGTAGTCGGTGCGACCGGTGCAGTCGGACAGCAGATGATTTCACTTTTGGAACAGCGTGACTTCCCGATCAACCAGCTCAAGCTGCTTGCGTCCGGTCGTTCCGCGGGCAAGAAGGTCATGTTTAAGGGACAGGAAGTTGTCATCGAAGAGGCCAAACCGGAGAGTTTCGCCGGCGTGCATTTTGCCCTGTTCAGTGCAGGCGGCGCGGTCAGCAAGGAGTTGGCAAAACACGCAGTCGCGCACGGTGCAGTGGTCATTGACAATACCAGTGCATACCGCATGGACCCGGATGTCCCGCTCGTGGTTCCGGAAGTAAACATGGATGCTGCCTTCAAGCACAAGGGCATCATCGCCAACCCGAACTGCTCCACCATTCAGATGGTTGCTGCTTTGAAACCCTTGTATGATCGTTACGGCATAGACCGCATCATCGTTTCAACCTATCAGGCGGTATCCGGTGCCGGTGCGTCCGCGATCGAGGAACTGTTGACGCAGTCACGTGACGTTCTGGACGGAAAAGAACCGCAGTGCAAGGTGCTTCCGGTCGGAAAACTGCCGGTTCACCACCAGATTGCCTTCAATGCCATCCCGCAAATTGACGTGTTCACCGACAACGGGTTTACCTATGAAGAGATGAAGATGGTAAACGAGACGAAAAAGATTTTGGGTGACGAGAATGTACTTGTTTCCGCCACCTGCGTGCGCATCCCGGTCGTTTACGGGCACAGCGAGGCCGTTTATGTGGAACTAAAACAGGAATACGATTTGGCGGAAGTGAAAGCTCTGCTGGAGCAAGCGCCAGGCGTGGTTCTCGTTGACTCGCCGGAGGAACAGCGATATCCGCTTGCGACGGACTCTGCTGGCAAGCTGGATGTATTCGTAGGACGCGTCCGTCGCGACCTGCACCATCCACGCGGACTTCACATGTGGATTGTATCTGACAACCTCTTGAAAGGCGCTGCGTGGAATACCGTACAAATTGCAGAGGAACTCATCAAAGCTAATTCATAGGAGAGAGGTCTGTGAGAATTCTCGTCCAAAAGTTCGGTGGCTCCTCACTGACAACAGAAGATTGCCGACTGCGCGCAATCACACATATAGAAAGGGCGTTGGCAGAAGGCTACGCCCTGGTCGTGGTCGTGTCTGCGATGGGACGAAAAGGAGACCCGTACGCAACCGACACTCTCTTACAATTAATTCGCAACAACGGAAACCGTCTGCCGAATCGGGAGACGGATTTGCTCATGCATACGGGGGAAATCATTTCCGCAACCGTGATGTGCAGTATGCTGAACGCCCGGGGGATCCCGTCTACCATTCTCACGGGAGGGCAGGCGAACATCATCACGACGGGGGACTTTACCAACGCCCAGATCATGAGCATCGATCCCAAGCGGATTCGACAGGAACTGGAAGCGGGCAACGTTGTGATTGTTCCGGGCTTTCAAGGACGCACAGCCGACTGGGAAATAACGACGCTGGGGCGGGGAGGCAGCGATACCACTGCTACGGCATTGGGCGTGGCGCTGCAGGCCGAAATGGTCGATATTTTTACCGACGTAAACGGCATCATGACCGCTGACCCACGGATTGTAGAGGAGGCCCAGCCGCTCACCACCGTCACCTATACGGAGATCTGCAACATGGCCCATCTCGGCGCAAAAGTGATCCATCCGCGTGCAGTTGAGATCGCCATGCAAACGAATGTGCCGATTCGTGTCCGCTCCACATTTTCCGACGACCCGGGTACGCTTGTGACCACCTTGATGGAAATCGGCAAGATGGGCTATGATGTCCAGGACCGACTGATCATGGGGATTGCCCATGTGCCGAATATCACGCAAATCAAGGTGCTGAACAAAGAGGGCCAATACGACACGCAATTGCAGGTATTCAAAGCGATGGCCAACAACGACATCAGCGTGGATTTTATCAGCGTCAATCCGTTGGGAGTCGCCTATACCGTGCATGACCAAATGGGGGAAAAGGCAGCGCAAATTCTCACCGAGATGGGATATGAACCCCAGCTGCTGCCGCATTGTGCGAAAGTCTCCGTAATCGGAGCAGGCATGACCGGGGTTCCCGGCGTCATGGCCCAAATTGTGGAGGCATTGACGCAACAAGATATTCAAATCCTACAATCAGCCGACTCGCACACCACCATTTGGGTGCTTGTGCACGAAACGGACATGGTTCGGGCGGTACGTGCCTTGCATCAGCAGTTCCAGTTGCACACAAGCCGCACATAAGCAGTTCACACATGTAGAGGAGATGGATAGGCAATGGCACGATTTGGTCGTTTGGTTACCGCGATGGTAACCCCTTTTGACGAGCAGCTTCAAATCGATTTCGCAAAAACGGAGCGGCTCATCGACCATCTGTTGGCAACCGGGACGGAAGCGCTCGTCGTGAGCGGCACTACAGGGGAATCCCCGACGCTTTCCAAGACGGAAAAGCTTGAGTTGTTCAAGCACGTCGTGGCGTATGCCAAAGGGAAATGCCACATTATCGCGGGAACCGGAAGCAACGATACGGCTGCAAGCATTGAGTTCACGCAAGCGGCCGAAAAAATTGGCGTGGATGCGGTCATGCTGGTGGCTCCATACTACAGTCGTCCGTCACAGGAAGGGTTGTATCAGCATTTCAAAGCGCTCGCTGAAGCAACCAGTCTTCCGGTTATGCTGTACAATGTACCAGGTCGCACCGCAGTGAACATGACTGCAGAGACGACTCTCCGCCTTGCCCGGATTCCAAACGTCGTCTGCATCAAGGAAGCATCCGGCAATCTGGCACAAATGGCCCAAATTATTGAGCACGCGCCGGAGGGGTTTGAGCTGTACAGCGGCGACGACGCCTTGACGCTGCCGGTTCTCTCCATCGGTGGGGTCGGAATCGTAAGTGTAGCCAGCCATGTGGCAGGACGGCAAATGACGGAAATGATGAATGCATTCTTCGCAGGCAGGAACGCGGAAGCTGCCGCTTTGCACCGAAAGCTGATTCCTGTGTTTGAAGGCCTGTTTGCATATCCCAGCCCGACGCCTACCAAAGCGGCTTTGGAGAAACTGGGCGTGTCTGTTGGAGGCGTACGGCTGCCGCTCGTCGCGCTGAACGAGCAAGAGAAAGCGTTTGTTCATTCACTGCTGCCATCATGATCTTTTCAGAAAAAGAGCCATCACCCGATGGCTCTTTTGTTTTTGGAACTGCAGGCGGTGAGGCAGGAATGAACCTGCTGGGTTTTCTTACTTGTTTTCCTATTTTCCAATCGGGTATAATGAGACTAAGTGATTTGGGGCGGTTTTTTATGAGTGTAACGGACAACTAAATATAGGAGGTTACAAGTTTTGGCAAAATCTCAACATTCGATTCTCATTTTCGCCCTGGGCGGAGTTGGCGAAATTGGGAAAAACATGTACGTGGTGCAGTGTGACGACGATATTGTTGTCATTGATGCCGGTTTGAAATTCCCTGAAGAGGAAATGCTGGGAATTGACATGGTGATTCCGGACATCACGTACCTGGAGGAAAACCGCGATAAGGTTCGCGGCATCATTATTACGCACGGACACGAGGATCACATCGGCGGCCTAAGCTATGTGTTGAAACACTTGAATGTGCCCGTATACGCAACCAAACTCACCCTGGGACTCATTGAAGCAAAATTGAAAGAAGCGGGTATCCTAAGCGATACCAAGCGCGTTCTGATCAACAGCGACTCCGAAATCGCACTGGGAAAAATGAAGGCTACGTTTTTCCGCGTAAACCACAGTATACCGGACTGCGTCGGAGTTTGTCTGGAAACACCGGAGGGCTATATCGTCCACACCGGTGACTTTAAGTTTGACCAAACACCGGTCAACAACCAGACCGCTGACCTCGGCAAAATGGCCATGATAGGAGAGCGCGGCGTGCTCTGCTTGCTGTCGGACAGCACCAACTCCGAGCGCCCTGGCTTTACCGGTTCTGAGCGCTCCGTGGGAGTCGCAATCAAGGACGTATTCAGTAAATCGTCTGGACGGATTGTTGTCTCCACCTTCGCGTCAAACGTCCACCGTATTCAGCAGGTGATCGACGCTGCCGTGGAGTTTAACCGAAAGGTGACGGTCGTCGGACGCAGCATGCAAAACGTCATTTCGATCAGCATGGACTTGGGTTATCTGAACGTTCCCAACGGCTTGATTGTCGAGCCGGACGAGGTAAACAAGCTCCCGGCTGAAAAAGTCGTCATTCTGTCTACTGGAAGTCAAGGGGAGCCGATGTCTGCGCTCACCCGGATGGCCCGATCCGCCCATCGGAAAATTGACATCCTTCCAGGAGATACTGTTATCATCGCAGCTACACCCATCCCGGGCAACGAAAAGTACGTCGCTCGCACCATCGATCAGTTGTATCGCATCGGTGCTGAAGTCATCTACGGAGGACACGGCCCCAATGGTACCGTTCACGTGTCCGGTCACGGCAGCCAGGAAGAACTGCGGTTGATGCTCAACCTGATGAAACCGAAGTACTTTATCCCCATTCACGGTGAATACCGGATGCTTCGCATGCACGGCATTCTGGCCGAACAGGTTGGGATACCGCCGGAAAACATCTTCCTTCTGGACAACGGCGACACTGTGGAAATCTCCGGTGGAAAAGCACGATTTGGCCCGAAAGTCCACGCAGGCAACGTACTGATTGACGGCTTGGGCGTCGGTGACGTAGGAAACATCGTGTTGCGGGACCGCAAACTGCTTTCGCAAGATGGCATACTGGTAGTTGTTGTTACACTCAGCAAACAAAATGGCACGATTTTATCTGGTCCTGACATCATTTCCCGCGGGTTTGTCTACGTGCGGGAATCAGAAGAACTGCTGGACGAGGCGAATCGCATCGTAACCCAAACACTTATCAAATGCATGGAAGAAAATGTAAACGAGTGGTCGTCCTTGAAAAACAACGTAAAGGACGCCCTGGGACGCTTCTTGTACGAACAAACGCGTCGCAGACCGATGATCCTCCCGATCATTATGGAAGTCTAGGGAATACGGAAAGGCAGCGAGACAATCGCTGCCTTTCTTTCTTTTCCAGCTGTGCATCATTTTCCCTTCCTCAACTCATACTAACCAGGAGAGTGATGCAAATTGACGCAGTTTCGCCACTAAGTAGCACCCTGCGGGCACCTGGATGTGGCTTCGCAAGGATGCAAATCGACGCAGTTTCGCCACTAAGTAGGAGGATAGCCTATGCCGAATGGATACAGAGACTTTTTAAACAGACCGCCGTTTGTCAACAACAATCAGGAAGAGCCCGTACAGCCGGACCCGCCCCAAACCGCGCCTGGAACACCTGCAGAGACGCCTGGCCCCGACGATTCAAAAAAACGGATTCTCGATACCATTACCCAGCTGGGCCAAACCAATGTGCCGCAACTGGAGAGCAATATTTACTGCCTCACCATTATCGGGCAGGTGGAAGGGCACATCCAACTGCCGCCCCAGAACAAAACAACCAAGTACGAACACATCATTCCACAGCTCGTCGCTGCCGAGCAGAACAGCAAGATCGAAGGCATACTTGTGATCCTCAATACAGTAGGCGGCGATGTAGAGGCTGGACTGGCGATTGCTGAAATGGTGGCTTCCCTTTCCAAGCCGGTCGTTACGCTGGTATTGGGCGGCGGGCACAGTATCGGCGTGCCGATCGCTGTCAGCGGGGACTATTCGTTCATTGCCGAAACCGCTACGATGACCATCCACCCGATCCGGTTAACCGGTCTGGTCATCGGGGTGCCGCAAACGTTCGAGTATCTGGACAAGATGCAGGATCGAGTGGTCAACTTCATCGCCCGCCACTCCAAAATCACGGAAGAAAAATTTAAGGAACTGATGCTGCGTACGGGCGAGCTTACCCGCGATATCGGAACCAACGTGATTGGAGCGGATGCAGTCAAATACGGGCTGATTGACGAAGTAGGCGGATTGGGCAAGGCATTGAAAAAGCTCAACGAACTGATCGAAAAAGCCCGTTCGGAAGAGGGTGTGCTGCAATGATCATCTACTCAATCGTTCCCATGGAGCTGATCTTTCAGAACCACGAACAGATGGAGAAACAGGAGATTCGTGAGCTGTCTTTTGGAGAGATGACCATGCTCATCGAGCCGACTGGCGCATACGAAGGCAAAATCATTCGCCTGATTAGCCCCAATCCGCAGGACTACCTGAATCCTCGCTACGCTCCTGGACAAAAAATTATGTTCAAGCCGGAATGGCCATCCTAAGAAGCGCTGTATTTCCGTCTATTTCCTGTGGTATACTAGTGCTAAAATGCAGCCGGGCCCACGGCTGCCTTTTTCGCCAGAAGGTAATTATACGATTCAACCATCCTGTCCAATAACTCGGGAAGAGTTCGGGGCCCCGCCCGGCGCAGCGCTAGCTCCAGCTGGGTGGGTTATTTCACCTTTACCAAGAGGAGGCATGCCATGAGTAGAAAAGAGAAAAAACGTTCAAATGCGGCATGGGCCTCAGTCGTCAAAATTGAGTTGCTAGGCTTGGTCATCATCGTTCTGAGTCTGATCGGCTTGTTGGAAAGCGGCTGGTTGGGAAAAAACGTCCTCGCTTTCCTGTTCCGTTTTGTTGCCGGATCCTGGGATTTTACCATCCCGCTCTTCATGATTGGAATGGCCGTACATATGATGTTTACGCGAAAACCTCCGCAGCTTACGTACCGGGTTCTTGGCTGCCTTCTGGTTTTGCTCGCCTTGCTTACCTGGGATCATCTGATGTTGTACAAGCTGGTTACCGCGGACGGAAGATTTGCCGATCAAAGCATTCTCCGCGTAACCTGGGACCGGTTGTGGCTGGATCACAGTCAGACCGTTTCGACGACCGGTGTGGCAGGAGGGATGCTGGGAGCGTTGTTTTTCGCGCTGTGCAACGGCCTGGTGGGTGCAACTGGTACCGGTCTGATCATCATTCTGCTGTTTTTGGCCGGAATCATGTTCCTCTTTAACCTGTCATACGTCGATGTTCTGCTTTTTGTGAAAAACAAAACAGCAGACGGTTACTTCAAGCTGAAGGAATCGGTGAAGGAATCCGTGCTGCTCTTGCAGGAGGAAGGCGAGAAGCGCAGACAGAAAGCCGGAAAAGCGCGGGAGGAAAAGACAAAGCGCACGCAAGCTCAACCGAACGCAATCGAACTCGCGGACGAGGAAGAAGACAGCGACGGTGTGGCTGGCGGCGAGCAAGAGGAGACGGCTGTCGTGCCGGTTATCCGCGACTTTGCCGAGCGCCTCGCGGTAGAGCCTGACACAGCGACAAATCCACCTGCAAAGCCTGCTGCATTCAAGGAGATCACGTTTACCCTGGAAGGGGATGAAGAAATATTCGGTACCTTGGAGGGGACGGATGCCCAACCTGCGCTTCCGTACGTCATCCCTGACTTGATCATGCTCTCGCGGCCGAAGCCGTATACGCCGGGAAAAGACGTCGACCACACCTCCAATGCCGCAAAACTGGTACAAACCTTGAAAAGCTTTGGTGTGAGCGCCATTGTTTCCGAAGTTCACCGCGGACCGGCCGTCACCCGCTATGAAGTGCAGCCGGCCACCGGAGTGAAGGTAAGCCGCATTGTCAGTCTGACGGACGACCTGGCCCTGGCTCTGGCAGCAAAGGATATTCGAATCGAGGCGCCCATCCCGGGAAAGTCGGCTATCGGAATCGAAGTACCCAATTCAGAGGTAGCCGTCGTCTCCCTGCGAGAAGTTTTGGAGTCGCCCCAGTATCAGGATGCGCCGGGCAAATTGACGGTGGCGCTGGGCAGAGACATTTCCGGCGAGCCGATTGTGGCCGACCTGACCAAGATGCCGCACCTGCTGGTAGCGGGCGCAACCGGCAGCGGCAAATCGGTTTGTATCAACGGACTCATCATGAGTATTTTGTTTAAGGCAAAGCCGGATGAAGTAAAGCTGATGATGGTCGATCCGAAAATGGTCGAATTGAATGTGTACAATGGTATTCCCCATCTGCTGGCGCCTGTTGTCACGGACCCCCGCCGCGCTTCTGTCGCCTTGAAAAAGGTGGTGGCGGAAATGGAACGGCGATACACGTTGTTTGCCAAGACGGGCAGCCGCAACATTGAAATGTACAACCAACAAGCGCAAGGATCGCCTCTTCCTTATATCGTGGTCATCGTGGACGAGCTGGCCGATTTGATGATGGTCGCACCTGGAGAAGTGGAAGATGCCATTTGCCGTTTGGCTCAAATGGCCCGTGCCGCCGGCATTCACTTGATCATCGCCACGCAGCGGCCGTCTGTGGACGTGATCACCGGGGTAATCAAAGCCAATATTCCGTCGCGCATTGCTTTTGGCGTATCCTCCATGGCCGATTCCCGCACGATTCTGGACATGGGCGGGGCCGAAAAGCTGTTGGGGCGCGGAGACATGCTCTATCTGCCGATGGGTGCCTCCAAGCCGACCCGCGTTCAGGGGGCGTTTGTCTCCGACAAAGAGGTGGAGGAAGTGGTCCGGTTTGTCAAGGAACAACAAGAGGTTCACTACCAGGAAGAGATGATTCCGGAAGAGGTGGGGGAAGAACCGCAGGCGGTTGTGGATGATGAGCTGTACGACCAGGCCGTGCAGATCGTCGCGGAGGCGCAAACGGCTTCTGCTTCCCTGCTGCAGCGCCGTCTTCGCGTCGGCTATACGCGTGCCGCCCGTCTGATTGACATGATGGAGGCGCAGGGTATCGTCGGACCGTACGAGGGAAGCAAGCCAAGGGAAGTCCGCCTGCCTCGACCAACTGCCGAGAGCAACATCTCCTGACAAATATGAAGGATCGGCATATGGATCGATAAAATTTGCTTGCATGAATCTCGTCGCATGGGGTACAATTTTTTACGGACTTTAGGAAATTGTTGTTAGCCGTCTACTGTGAAAGAGAGGTCTGACGTCCTACCATTGCGATTTGCTCGTAGGGACCAGGAGTGAATGGGATGAGTGTTAAGGGGAATTTTCGATCGCTTTGTTTGCTGGTGATGGACAAGATTAAAAGCGATATCGAATCCGGGCTTCTTCGGCCCGGCGAGCGGCTGCCAGCAGAGTCCATTCTGTCCAAGCAATTGGGCGTAAGCCGGGCCACGCTTAGAGAAGCACTCCGCTTGCTGGAAGAAGAAAAAATCGTCCTTCGTCGACATGGAGTTGGAACATTTATTAACACCCGGCCTGTTTTTTCAGGCGGTATTGGGGAACTCTTTAGTGTGACGGATGCGATTGAGCGAGAAGGTCAGAAACCGGGTACCACCTTGTTGTATTCCGGATTCGCCGAGCCCGGGGAAGACGAGCGAAAAAGGCTTTCCCTGAATGCGGGAGAGGGCGTGCTGACGGTCGAGCGGATCCGAACCGCCGACGGTGAACCCGTCGTCTATTGCATTGATAAAATACCTGCTCATTTCATGCCCGAAGGTTATCGCAAGGAATGTGAGTCGATCTTCGAACTGCTGGAGAACGTGTCGGGAGTTCGCATTGCCTACGCTGTTGCCCATATCGAACCGATTGGATACAGCGAAAAAGTATCTTCCTTGCTGCAGTGTGATCCCAAAACCGCACTTCTCTTGCTGAAGCAGATTCACTACGACGAGAGTGAACGGGCTGTCCTTTACTCGCACAATTACTTTCGGGCAGACAAGTTTCACTTCCACGTCGTGCGAAGACGGCCATGAAATGTGAGGGAAGTCTCACGCAACAATTTTTTAGTTCACCACAAGAAAAATGGGGGTATTCAGGCATGAAAAAGGTATTATCCGTCCTTTCTGTAGCAACCCTGAGCCTTTCGCTGTTACTGGCTGGTTGCGGTGGCGCAACAAATCAAGGACAACAGGGACAAGGAGGAGCTGCTGGAGGTCAAGCTCCGACTGCTCGTATCGGTATGGTTACCGACGTGGGCGGTGTGAACGACAACTCCTTTAACCAAAGTGCATGGGAAGGTCTGCAAAAACTGCAGCAAGACATGAACCTGCCGAAAGAAAACGTCAACTACCTGCAATCCACCGGCGATGCTGACTACATCCCGAACCTGACTCAATTCGTAAAGGACAAGTGGGATCTCACTTGGGGAATCGGTTTCCTGATGGGTGACCATGTGAAAAAGGTAGCACAAGAGAACCCGGATGCCAAATTGGCGATCATCGACGCCGTGGTAGAGGCACCAAACGTAGAATCTGTTGTGTTCAAAGAACATGAAGGTTCCTTCCTGGTTGGTGTCGTGGCTGCGAAAATGACAAAGACCAACAAAATTGGTTTCGTTGGCGGCATGGACATTCCGGTTATCAAACGCTTTGAAGCAGGCTTTATCGCAGGTGTAAAAGCGGCCAATCCGAACGCGCAAGTAATTCCGATCTACACGGGTGCTTTCGACAAGCCTGACCTTGGCAAATCCGCAGCTTCCCAACTGTTCGGTCAAGGAGCTGACATCGTGTTCCACGCTTCCGGATCTACCGGTGACGGTGTGTTCAACGAAGCGAAAGACCGCAAGTCAAAAGGCGAAAACGTTTGGGTAATCGGTGTGGACAAAGACCAATCCATCACCTTCGGCGACGATGTAACCCTGACTTCCATGATGAAGCGTGTTGACGAAGCGGTCTACCGCGTATCCAAAGATGTGATTGAAGGCAAATTCAAGGGCGGAGTAGTGGCTCTGGGTCTTGCTGAAAACGGCGTAGGACTCCCCGAAACCTCCAAGAAAAACGTTCCGGAAGACGTTTTGAAAGCAGTAGAAGAATACAAGCAAAAAATTATCAGTGGCGAAATCAAAGTACCTGAGACACCTGAGAAATAAAAGTAGCCATGCTGTACACGGACAAGGCTAGTGGAAAGCTAGCCTTGTTCTTTACATGGAAGAACCCACGAGAACGGGGTGAATACGATTGAATTCAGTACAAACAGTAGTTGAAATGCGCGGCATTACCAAACGCTTTCCCGGCATTGTCGCCAACGATAACATCAATTTGGTCGTAAAAAAAGGCGAAATCCACGCCCTCCTTGGTGAGAACGGCGCTGGCAAGTCTACTTTGATGAACATCCTGTTCGGCTTGTATCAACAGGACGAAGGTGAAATCTTTATCAACGAAAAACCGGTGAACATCACCAGCCCCAATGTGGCAAACGATCTTGGCATCGGAATGGTCCACCAGCACTTTATGCTTGTCGAGCCCTTTACCGTAACCGAGAACATTGTATTAGGAAATGAACCGAGGAACGGGTTACAGATAGATATCCAGCAAGCAGTTAAGGAAGTGCAGCAGCTGTCTGAGCGATACGGGTTGAAGGTTGACCCGTATGCGAAAATCGAGCATATCTCCGTAGGCATGCAGCAGCGCGTGGAGATTTTGAAAACGCTTTACCGCGGAGCCGACATCCTGATATTCGACGAACCGACAGCAGTTCTTACCCCTCAAGAGATTCATGAACTCATCGAAATCATGCGTAACCTGGTAAAAGAGGGGAAAACCATTATCCTGATTACCCACAAGTTAAAAGAGATTATGGCTGTCTGCGACTCGGTTACCATTATCCGACGCGGAAAAGTGATCGACTCGGTCGCAGTGAAGGATACCAATCCCGACGACCTGGCGGCGAAAATGGTAGGGCGGGAGGTCAACTTCCGTGTGGAAAAGCAGCCGAGCCAACCGAAGGAAGTCATTCTCGCCGTAGAAAATGTTACTGCCCTTGGCAACCGAGGAGTAAATGCCCTGAACAACCTCTCCCTGGAAGTGAGGGCAGGGGAAATTCTCGGGATTGCCGGCGTTGATGGGAATGGCCAGAGCGAACTGATCGAGGTGCTGACCGGCCTGCGCAAAGCCCAACAGGGCCGTGTGCTGTTAAAGGGCAAGGACATCACCAATCAGACACCGCGGGACATCTCCGAATCCGGTCTCTCCCACATCCCGGAAGACCGTCACAAACGCGGTCTGGTGCTAGATTTTACGATGAGCGAAAACATGGTGCTGGAAACTTACTTCCATCCTGCGTTCAACAAAAACGGCTTCCTGGACTACAGGGCCATCGATGAGCACGCGGCCAAACTGATCGAGGAATTTGACGTCCGGACGCCCAGCATCTACACTCCGGCGCGCGCCTTGTCCGGCGGTAACCAGCAAAAGGCAATCATCGCCCGAGAAGTGAACAAAGACCCGGATCTGCTGATTGCGGCTCAACCGACACGGGGTCTGGACGTCGGAGCCATTGAATTTATTCACAGACGATTGGTGGAACAGCGCGACAAGGGGAAAGCGGTTCTGCTGATCTCGTTGGAACTGGATGAAATCATGAACGTATCTGACCGAATCGCAGTGATTTACGAAGGACAGATTGTCGGCATCGTAGATCCGAAGACGACCTCGGAACAAGAGCTGGGGTTGATGATGTCGGGCGGCAAACGGATGCAAGGAGGGGGAAACGTTGAATAAAGTACTGACGATTTTCTCGAAAGAATCGTTTCTCGTTCCTGTTGCTGCCATCGTCCTCGGCCTGTTGACGGGGGCGTTAGCCATGCTGGCAGGCGGTTTCGACCCGATTAAGGCATACTCGTCGCTGCTTACGAAAGTATTTGGCGGCACCTACAACTTCGGGGAAACCATACGGCAGATCACGCCGTTGGTTTTTACGGGCTTGTCCGTCGCTTTTGCTTTCCGTACAGGATTGTTCAACATTGGTGCAGAGGGACAGTTTATCATGGGCATGCTCGCTTCTGTAGTAGTGGGGATTTCTCTGGATTTGCCTCCGTACATTCACGCTCCGCTGGCGATTCTGGCCGGTGCGGTGGCTGGCGGTCTGTGGGGCGCCATTGCCGGTTATCTGAAGGCAGCCCGCGGAGTCCACGAGGTCATTACCACGATCATGTTGAACTGGATTGCACTGTACTTTGCGAACTACATTTTAAAATCGTTTTTCGTACCGCAAGGACAGCAACGTTCCGAGCTTGTCAAGGATTCGGCTGTCATTACGGTAGGCTGGCTGTCCGACATGTTTGGCGGTGCCCGACTGCACTGGGGGACACTGTTAGCGGTACTGGCAGCAATCTTTTTCTATATCTTGCTGTGGAAAACCAAGTCCGGCTTTGAGCTGCGCGCGGTCGGGTTGAATCCGCACGCCTCCGAATATGCCGGCATGAACGTCAACAAAAATGTGATGACCGCCATGTTTATGGGCGGGATGTTCGCTGGAATCGGCGGTGCCTGCGAAACCCTCGGGGTGTTTCACTATCAGGCGATTATGGCGGCCATGCCAGGATACGGTTTTGACGGAATCGCCGTAGCCCTGATCGGCGGCAACTCTCCGTTCGGAGTCGTGCTCGGTGCCGTTCTGTTTGGCATGCTGACGTTTGGCGCGTCCGGCATGAAATTTGGCGCCGGCGTACCGGTCGAGCTGATTCGAGTCGTGATCGCTTCGGTCATCTTCTTCGTCGCTGCACACGGCATCGTGAAATTCTTGTTGAAGCCAATGATGGCTAAGAAAAGGGAGGGGGGCAGCTGATGGACTGGCTGTTGATATCTGGTAACCTCGTTCACGATACCATCGTATTCTCGACTGCCCTCATCTTCGCCGCCTTAGGCGGGATGTACTCGGAACGCTCCGGTGTCGTCAACATCGCCCTGGAAGGTATGATGATCATGGGGGCGTTTACCGGAGCCGTCGTCACCTTTTACATGCAGGATGCTTTTCCTGCTCCATCGACCATGGCACCGTGGATCGGTTTTATGGCGGCGATTGTAGCAGGGGCGATCTTCTCCTTGCCGCACGCGGTCGCATCGATCACCTTCAAGGCTGACCAGGTGGTGAGCGGGGTTGCCTTAAACTTCCTGGCCATGGGTCTTTCCGTCTACCTGACGAAAATTCTCTTTAATGGTGCGGGTCAAACCACGACGTTGTCCGCTGTTTTCAAAAAGTGGGACATTCCGGTTCTAGGAGACATTCCGTATCTGGGCCACGCCATCTTTGAAGGATATCCGACAAGTTTTGTGGCTTTCGCGCTGGTGGCCATCTCCTGGTTCGTCCTGTTTAAAACACCGTTTGGATTGCGGTTGCGTGCAGTCGGTGAACACCCGCGCGCTGCCGATACGGTTGGGATCAACGTAAAACGGATGCGCTACACCGCCGTAATGATCAGCGGTGCGCTGGCGGCCATGGGCGGAGCGACGATTGCCCTCACCACTACCAGCAACTTTTCCCACAACACCGTCTCTGGACAAGGCTTTATTGCCCTTGCAGCACTGATTTTCGGGAAATGGCATCCGAGCGGAGCGATGGGAGCTGCGCTGTTTTTCGGAGTCGCACAGGCGATCAAGTCGCTCGTACAGGTCTTCGGGCTGACGGCATACGTACCGATTGAATTCATCTTTATGCTTCCGTACATTTTGACCATCCTCGTTCTGGCAGGCGTGGTCGGTCGCTCCAGTGCTCCTGCAGCGCTGGGCAAGCCATACGAAACCGGCTCCCGTTAACGCGCTTTTTAGAGAGGCTGACCAAGGTTCCTGGGCGAAATTTTTATCAATAGCAAGCTCTTCTAACGGGCAGACTACAGGTAAACCTTATCGCAGAGGAGAATGCCTATGTGGACCTGTCCGTATTGTGGAGGGACACTCGGTCAGCCTTTTCAGGACGATCAGCTTCGCGGAATGCTGTGTCTGCAACCGGACTGCGGCCGTTTTGTTGAGACCAAGATGGATCTTGACGATGGTAAAGAATGGAATACCAGTGATCTGTAATTTTTTACAAGGAGCGGAAACTAGCTCCTTTTTTCTTTTCCTATTTTTATGTAAAGTAGAAGGGAGAGGAGGGGCGGCATGGAGAAACATTTGATTGAATTTTTGGAATCGATTCACAACGGTGTCATCGTCGTCGATTGCGAAGGAATCATTACACACGTCAATACCACCGGCTGCCAGATGCTCGGGTTGAAGCTAGAGGAGGTACTTTCCCGCTCCATTACCAGTATTGCACCGGGTACGGATATGCTGCAGGTGCTCCGCGAAGGGAAGCCGAGCCTGCGCCGGGAGATACGCTTCGGCGAGAAGATGTTTTTGGTTGACCGAACGGCCTACACCGCAAACGGGGAAATCGTCGGCGGTGTTTCCGTGTTTCAGGACATCACGGATTATGAAAATGCCTCCCGCAAGATTTCGGAACAGGAGAGCGAGCTGCGCCAGTTGAAAGAACTGGTGGAACAGCTGTACGACGGCATCCTGATGTGTGATAAAGACGGGATTATCACGATGATTAACCAGAGTTATTGCGATTTCCTGGGGACTACCATTGAAGAGTCGATCGGCAAGCACGTCACCGAGGTGATTGAGAACACGCGAATGCACGTCGTTCTGGAAACGGGAAAGGCGGAAATCGATCAACTGATGCGCATTGGGGACAGGGAAATCATCGTCAGCAGGATGCCGCTTCGGGAAGGAGACGAGATCGTCGGAGCACTGGGAAAGGTCGTGTTCAGTGACTTGCGGGAGCTGCGAAGCATCGTGGAGCGCTACAACATTATGGAGCGCAAGCTGGATTTTTACCGGCAGGAGCTGAAGAGGATGGTTGGGGCAAAATACTCCTTTGACCACATTTTTGCCGATCACCCGCTGATGAAGGAAGCCATCAGTTTGGCGAAACGGATTTCCAAAACCAAATCCTCCGTGTTGATCCTCGGGGAAAGCGGCACCGGCAAAGAATTGTTTGCCCACGCTATTCATGAAGCGAGTTCCCGCGCCGACGCTGCATTTGTCAGGGTGAACTGCGCCGCCATCCCAAAGGATCTCATGGAGGCGGAGCTGTTCGGTTATGAGGATGGGGCTTTTACGGGGGCAAAGAAGGGCGGGAAGCCTGGGAAGATTGAACTTGCTCATGGCGGCACCCTGTTCCTTGATGAGATTGGCGACATGCCGTTGGACATGCAGGTGAAGCTTCTTAGGGTCCTGCAGGAAAAAGAATTGGAGCGAATTGGCGCCACCCGTCCAATCCCGATCGACATCCGCGTCATTGCTGCCACCCATCGCCCCCTGGAGCAGCTGATAAAAGAAGGGAAGTTCCGTGAAGATTTGTACTATCGACTTCATGTGTTTACGATAAATCTGCCTCCCCTGCGCGTTCAGGGCACCTCGATTATTGCGGCCGCCGAACATCTGATTGAAAAGCTGAACAAGGAGCTGTACACCAGTGTAACCGGCTTGACTCAACGGGTACAGGACGTGTTCATGGCTCACCGCTGGCCCGGCAATATCCGTGAAATGCGCAACGTATTGGAACGTGCCGCTCAATTGGCTGAAGATGGTCCGTTGGAGCTTGAACATCTTCCCCCATACCTGCAGGATCGGCAGATGATTGTGCGGGAAGGGGAGTCGCTGTCGCTTGACTTGGAAGTGGAATTGGCAAAAACGGAAAGGCTGGTTTTGGAAGCGGCGCTAAAGAGATGTGAAGGCAACAAGGTACAGGCCGCCCATCTGCTCGGCATTCATCGGGCCAGCTTATACCGGAAGCTGGAGAAGCACCAATTGCTGCAAGTGTAATCATCTCAATATTGCGACATGTCGCATTTTATCTACATATAGTAGTTGCATTTTTGCGACACTTACTTGAAATACCGTCCGACAAGCCTATTAGTTACGCTCTTTTCTTCCCTGTTCCGCGTTGGCACGCAATTTGCTACTTCACATGATTGAAAACGGTTACAAGGGAGAAAGGAGGACTTATGGGTACCTACTCATTAGCCAACAAAGTAGCACTCGTGACGGGTGCCGCCAGCGGAATAGGCTTGGCCATCGCCACGAAAATGTACGAAGCGGGCTGCCATATCGCGATCGCCGATCTGGATGCAGCCAAGGCGGAGGCGGCCATCAATGGATTGCCCGCCCAGGGGGGCCAGCAGAAGATTGCCATTCAGGCGGACATGAGCGATTACGGCTCCGTGTATCGAATGGTGGAAAGCTGCGAGAAGCAGTTGGGCTCCGTCGATATTCTCGTCAATAACGCGGGATTTCAATACGTCGCCCCCATCGAGAGCTTTGAGCCTGCCATGTTTCAAAAATTGATTGACGTCATGCTTGTCGGTCCGTTTGTAGCTACGCAGGCCGTGTTCGCCAAAATGAAAGAACGGCGCTGGGGAAGAATTATCAATATTTCTTCCATCAACGGAAAAATAGGAGCGCCGTTCAAAGCGGGGTACTGCTCCGCCAAGCATGGCATCATCGGTTTGACGCGCGTGACAGCGGTAGAGGCGGGAGATTCGGGGGTGACTTGCAATGCGATTTGTCCCGGGTTTGTCGATACCCCGCTTGTGCGCAATCAGCTGGAAGACCTTGGATCCGGCTACGGTGTGACACCGGAAAAGGTACTCGAAGAAGTAATTCTCAAGCAGGTGCCGCAAAATCGTCTGCTAGACACTGCAGAGATCGGTGATTTTGCGGTTTTCCTCGCCTCCGATCAGTCCGCATCGATTACGGGGCAGGCGATTAATATTTCCGGCGGTTATGTCATGCACTGATTTGTCATTCCATTCTGTATGTAGAAAAATTACAAGGGGGTTCTTGAAGTGAAAAAGGCAAAGCTTTGGTTGTCGATTGCAATGATTTTGACTCTAGGTTTAGCGGCTTGTGGTCCGAAGCTGGATCAGCCAAGCGGCGGTCAGGCCGGCGGACAGCAGCCGAGCGGAAGTCCGTCGACTGCAGCACAAAGCGGCGGCGGCGAGTTTCATGTCGGACTGGCGATCTCGTTTAGCGGAGGTACGGCCAAATTTGGCGAAGCCGTTAAACGGGCGGCTGAGATGGCAGTGGAGGAGTTTAACAGCGCAGGCGGCGCCAATGGCATGAAAGCGAAGCTGGTCGTGTACGATGATGAGGCCAAACCGGAAAAATCGGTGGAAATTGTTCAGCGGCTGATTCAGCAGGATAAGGTCGTAGCCTTTGTCGGCCCGGCGAACTCGGGCAACGCCAAGGCACACGTGAAGTTCGCGCAAGAAGCAGGTGTCCCTGAAGTGATTCCGGTAGCGACGGGTACGGCGATTACCCAGACCTATGCAAAAGAAGACAAAAACTATATCTTCCGCGTCAGTCCTTACGATCGTGGACAAGTGGAAACCATGCTGAAGTGGATCGTGGAAGAGAAAAAATTTACCAAAATTGGTCTGCTGCATGACACAACCGGCTATGGCCAAGGCGGAAAAGCCGACGCAGAGGCGGTGCTGAAAGACAAGTACAACCTGTCGTTTACGGCGGTGGAAAGCTTCCAGGTAAACGATACCAACATGGAATCGCAGCTGACCAAAATGCGCAACGCCAACGTGGAGGTCGTCATCTTCTACGGTCTCGCACCGGAAGCCGCGCAATACCTGAAGTCTCGTGAAAAATTGAACTACTACCCGATCACCGTTGCGTCCTGGGCGATGGGCGACCCGACAGTAAAACAGCTGGTTGGCGATCTGGTAAACAAGGATGTGTACATGGTCCAATCGTTTACCGTGGATCAGAGCGAGGAAGCGAAGAAGTTCCACGAAAAAGTGGTGGCAAAATTCGGGGAGGATATCTTCCCAATCGCTTCTGCACAAGGTTATGACTGTACGCGCCTGATTTTGGAAGCGGTGAAAAAAGCAGGCACCGACCCGAAAGCCATACGCGATGCGATTGAGAACATGCAAGGCTTTGAAGGTGTGACCGCTATCAGCGAGAAGCCGTTTACGAAGGAACAGCATGAAGCGCTGACCAGTGAAAACATGTTCCTTGCCACTTACAAAGAAGGCATCATCGTAAAACCGTAGATTTGGTCATCCATCATTATGAGGGGAGGGGATTCACTTGCTGCAAGCAGTGGTAAGTGGCCTCATCTTGGGCAGCATCTACGCGATTATTGCTCAAGGCTATTACATCACTTATATCACCACAAGGACGATGAACTTCGGTCAAGGGGACTTCCTCATGATGGGGGCGCTGCTCGGCCTTACTTCTCTCGGTGCGCTGACCTCGTCCGGGGTCAACGTCTTCCTGGCCGTCGTCGTCACCATCGTGCTGGTATTCGCTGCGATGAGCGGGCTCGGATGGGGATTGGAGCGCATCGCGATCCGCCCACTCCAGCATTTTCTCTCCATCGGCTGGATCTTAAGCACCGTTGCCGTCTCCATCATGCTGCGCAATATCGCGATGTTGATCTGGGGAAGGAATGTCATTCCCTTCCCCTCCCCTTTTGGAAGTGAAGTATACCGTTTTGGGGAGATCGGGATCACCAAGCACGAGCTGTTTGTCGCCTGCAGCGCCGTAGTCATCATGGCTTGCCTGTTTTTCTTTTTAAACAAGTCGCTTTTAGGAAAAGCGCTTGCTGCGGTTGCCTTTAATCCTGACGCCGCATCGTTGATGGGAATCAACCCGCGTCGCATGGCGATCCTCGCCTTTGCCCTTTCCTCCGCATTGGCGGGACTGGGAGGCATACTTGTCGGACCGATTACCAATACCGCCTTTTTCATGGGAGCGACTCTGGGATTAAAAGCGTTTGCAGCCGCCATTATCGGCGGTTTGGAAAATCCGCTCGGCATCTTGTTGGGCGGACTGCTCCTGGGAGTCATCGAACAGGTCTTTTCTCTGTACAGCTCCGCGTACAAGGACGCCAGTGCGTTTGCCCTTATCCTGATCGTGCTGATTTTCATGCCGCAGGGGCTGTTAGGCAAAAAAGTGAAGGAGAAATTCTGACATGAAAAAATGGCTCATCTACGGTCTGATCGGCGTCGCACTGTTTGCCTTTCCATGGGTGTTGCCCAGCTCATATTACGTCCACATGGCCCAAGGCTTTCTGTACACGTACATCGTCGTAGTCGGACTCAATCTGCTGGTTGGCCTGTCCGGTCAGCTATCGCTTGGTCACGCGGGATTTTACGCGATCGGAGCGTACGTGACGGGGCTTTGTACCATTGCCGGGGTTCCGTTTGTGATCAGTCTGTTGATTGGCATGGCTGTGTGTGCGGCGGCCGGCGGCATCGTGGCCATGCTGTCGCTTAGGGCAAAAGGTCCGTATCTGGCGATGGTGACGATTGCGTTTGGCTTGCTGATCGAGATCATTGCCAACCGCTGGGTTGACTTGACCGGCGGACCGGCCGGGCTTTACCTTCCCGAGGCTGACTTGTTCGGATTTCATCTGGACGTCGTCCATTACTACTGGTTCATCTGTCTTCTCACGATTGTCGTCACCATCCTCGTTGACAACCTGTTTACCTCACGTGTCGGCCGCACGTTCCGGGCCATGGGCAACAGTGAGGTTGCGGCGGCAACCGTGGGAGTTAATGTACGCAACTGGAAGGTGCTAGCTTTCGCGTTAAGCGCATGCCTTGCCGGAATCGGCGGTGCGCTGTTCGCCTTCCAAAATGCTTATTTCAACAGTGATACGTTTACGTTTGACAAGTCCATCCTGTTTTTGGTGGGCGTCATCGTCGGGGGAGCGGGAACCCGGCTGGGACCGCTCATTGGAACGGTGATTATCTTCCTTTTGCCGCAATGGGTCCAAAGCTTGTACGATTACCATTTGCTGATTTTCGGAGCCATTCTTTTGTTCAGCTTGATCGTACTGCCGGACGGCATCGTTGGCGGTGCCCAGCGCCTGTTGAAACAAAAGGAAGAGAAAGAAGCCCAACGGCCGGAAGTTTTGGTGCAGGATGGCAGCAAAATTCACTGGGCGGCTGAGCGGTCCGAAACGACCCTGCAGGTGGAACAGGCGGTCATGGAATTTGACGGATACCGGGCCGTCGATGAAGTCAGCTTTGCCCTGAGCGGTCCGGAAGTTCGGGGGCTGATCGGGCCGAACGGTTCGGGAAAGAGT
Source organism: Brevibacillus soli (assembly GCF_044759095.2). NCBI lineage: Bacteria > Bacillati > Bacillota > Bacilli > Caryophanales > Paenibacillaceae > Brevibacillus > Brevibacillus soli. The sequence continues at coordinate 27,507 of NZ_JBIYSM020000002.1, read as the reverse complement.
ACGACTGTCAACGTGTTGTCAGGGGTTTACGTCCCGACAAAAGGCAGCATTTTCTGGAACGGCCGCGATGTAACTTCCTATCCCCCTTATCAGATGGCGACGGTAGGCATAACCCGCACATTCCAGAACCTCCAACTGTTTCACGAGCTGACAGTGCTGCAAAATGTACTGGTCGGGTTTCATCTGCACTACCGCACCGGTTTTGTTTCCAATCTGCTGCACACGCGAGGTTTCTGGAAAGAAGAGCGGCAGTTTGAAGCAGAAGCGTTTCGTCTCCTGGCTTTCGTCGGCATGGCGGAAAAGGCGCACGAGACTGCAGCCAACCTCTCCTACGGTGAACAGCGGCTGGTGGAAATTGCGCGGGCGATGGCGGTGAAACCTCAGCTGCTGATTCTTGACGAGCCGGCGGCAGGGGCCAGTCACTACGAAGTGGAAAAAATCATGAAGGTCATCCGCGACCTGAAGGAGATCGGCATCTCAATCCTGCTGGTGGAACACCACATGGAAATCGTGATGAACGTCTGCGATAACATCACCGTGCTTGATTTCGGCAAGAAAATCGCCGAAGGAGATCCAGCCTATATTCAAAGCCACCCGCAGGTCATTGAGGCGTACTTGGGCGGCGAGGAGGTGACGAAGCTTGTTGTCGGTAAGTAACTTGCATGTCAACTACGGGATGGCCGAAGCGCTTCGAGGAATTCACCTGCACGTGGAAAAAGGGGAGATCGTCGCGCTGATCGGCCGAAACGGGGCAGGGAAGACGACACTGCTCAAAGCGATTACCGGTCTGGTAAAAGCCAGACAGGGAGATATCCATTACAATGGAGAACGGCTGAACGACAAACCGGCTCACGCCATCATGCGTCTGGGTATCGGCCACGTTCCGCAGGGGAGGCAGGTGTTTGGCGACCAGACCGTTGAAGAAAACCTGATCCTCGGTGCCTATACCAGGATCAAACAGCAGCCGAAGCAGGTGAAAGAGTGGCTGGAGCGGGAATACACCCGCTTCCCGCGGCTTAAGGAACGGGCCAAACAGCAAGCGGGGACCCTTTCCGGAGGCGAACAGCAGATGCTGGCCCTCTCCCGCGCCCTTATGTCTGATCCGGAGTTTCTCGTACTGGATGAACCCTCCATGGGACTTTCTCCGCTGTACGTAAAGCTGATCCTGGACACCGTCACACAGCTGCGGCAGGAAGGAAAGACGATTCTTCTTGTGGAGCAGCTGGCCATGGCTGCACTTTCCATTGCCGACCGGGGCTACGTTTTATCGTCAGGCACGGTGGAAATGACGGGAAAAGCCGAAGAGCTTTTGCACGACGAAAAAGTGGTACAGACGTACCTTGGCGCATAACAATGAGAATAGGAAAGAGGCGAGAACGATGAGTCTCGCCTTTTATCGTATACAGTCTAAAGATAAGGAGTCGGGGCCCTAGCCGACATCAGCAAGGGATCCCGCTCGGCACATACCGGGCCCCGCCCGGCTGAGCGAAAGCGATGTCCGGGTGGGTTTTTCACCTCCAATTGGTTACAATAAGGAAGAGTAAGTTGATACAGAAGGGAGACTGTCAACATGATCGCGCCTGTCAAAGAGATTGTGTTTCACTCGTCTCAGGTTAACGGCATCAACGTACATATCCTGCCTACATCCAAGTTTAAGACAACGACGATCGTTGTCATGATTCAACAGGAATTATCTGAAGAATATGTAACCAAGACGGCGCTCTTGGCCATGGTCATGAAACGGGCGACGGAGCGCTTTCCCGACACCAAGCAACTGCGGGAGCACCTGGACTTTTTATACGGCGCCATCTTTGATGTGGATGTCGTAAAAAAGGGGGAACGGCAAATCCTCCACGTGTACATGGAGGTGCCGAACGAAAAATTCCTGTCCGGTGAAACGTCGCTATTGGAGCAGGCCATTCAGTTCGTCGGAGACATGCTGGCACGTCCGTACCGGGAAGGGAACGGGTTTGCCGAGAAGTACGTCAGTGCGGAAAAAGAATCTCTTCGCAAGCGGATTGAGAGTTTGATCGACGACAAGATGAAGTATGCCAACCAGCGGGTGACGGCCGAGATGTGCAAGGGAGAGCCGTTTGCCCTGCTGGTTAACGGTCGCGTGGAAGATCTGCCGTCCATCAACGGGGAAAATCTGTACCAGTACTTTCGGGAGTTGACTTCGCAAAACCCGGTTGACGTGTTCGTCGTCGGTGATGTGGACCAGGAAAGTGTAACGGATTTCGTACAGAGGCATCTGAAGCTGGAGCGCTCGCAAACCAGGACGCTGCCGGACGCCACTGTGCAGAAACAGGTGGCTGAGGTCCGCGAAGTAGTGGAACGTCTGGATGTCAATCAGGCCAAGCTGAACATCGGCTGCCGAACGAACATTACGGTCAAGGATGACGATTATCCCGCCCTGCTGGTCTACAACGGCGTACTGGGCGGCTTTCCCCACTCCAAGCTGTTTGTCAATGTGAGGGAGAAAGCAAGTCTGGCCTATTACGCGGTCTCCCGGCTGGAAAGCCACAAAGGCATCCTGATGATGATGTCCGGAATCGATGTCGCCAATTACGAAAAGGCGGTCACCATCATAAAAGAACAGCTGGAACTCATGCGCCAGGGGAAGATTACCGAAGAGGAAATGAACCAGACCAAGGCAACGCTGGCCAACCAGTTCCGCGAGCTGTCGGACAGCGCGCGGATGATGATTGACTTTGCGTACAACGGCATCATCAGCGGACGGAAACGGCTGTTGGAAGAAATGCTGAACCAGATGGAAAGCGTCACCGTAGACGATGTGCGCCGTGTCGCCGAAAAGGTCGAAATGGATACGATTTACCTGTTGCGTGACAAGAAAGGGGGAGCGTAACCGTGCAAACGACTACCTTTGAACAACTGCAGGAAACGGTATATCACGACAAGCTGGACAACGGTCTGCAGGTCTATCTCGTTCCCAAGCAGGGCTTCAGCAAGACCTACGCCGTGTTTACTACGAGATACGGTTCCATCGACAGTCATTTTAAAACCAGAGCAGGAGAAGAAATCCACGTTCCGGACGGGATCGCCCACTTTCTCGAGCACAAGATGTTTGAGAAAAAAGACATGGACGTCATGCATGCGTTCAGCAAGAACGGGGCTTCATGCAACGCGTTTACCAGCTTTAACCGGACGGCTTACCTGTTTTCCTGCACGGACAATTTGGAGCAAAACCTGAATCTGCTGTTGGATTATGTCCAGGAGCCGTATTTCACCGAGCAAAGCGTAGAAAAGGAGAAGGGCATAATCGGGCAGGAGATTACGATGTACGACGACAATCCGGATTGGAAAGTGTACATGAATCTGCTGAAGGCCATGTACCAGAAACATCCGATCAAGATCGAGATCGCCGGAACGATTGAGTCCATCTCCAAGATTACAAAAGACATGCTGTACCAGTGCTACGAAACGTTCTATCACCCGGCCAACATGCTCCTGCTGGTGGTTGGCTCGTTTGAACCGGAAGCGGTCATGCTGTTGATTCGAGACAATCAGGCGAAAAAAGAGTTTCCTCCGGCACCGCAGATCGAGCGAATCTACCCGGAAGAACCCGCACCAGTGGCGAAAGAACGGGTGGAGCATCACCTTGCAGTCGGACTCCCCAAGTGTTTGATCGGCTTTAAGGAAGCGGACACGGGTTTGACCGGAGAAGCCTTGTTAAAACGGGAGCTTGCGACTAAACTGTTATTGGACATCGTGTTCGGCAGCAGTTCCGCTTTGTATCAGAAACTGTACGACAGCGGAATGATTACGGAAAACTTTGATTGCGACTACAGCAGTGAGCGTGACTACGCCTATTCCATTTTGGGCGGCGATACGCCTGATCCGGAAAAGCTGGTGGAGACGATCAAACAGGAACTCCTTACCCTGCAGCAAACGGGGATCGAAGCGGATGATTTTGAGCGGAGCAAGCGGAAAAAAATTGGTCATTATCTCCGTTCGCTCAACTCGGTGGAGTTCATTGCCAACCAGTTTACCAGCTATAAATTTAACGGAAACGAATTGTTCTCCGTAGTGCCGCTTCTCGAGTCGATTACGCGCGAAGAGGTGGAAGAGCGACTGAAACAGCACTTTCAGCCACAGCAAATGTCCGTTTCCATCGTTCGTTCTGCCGCGCAACAGGAGTAGTGAATATCCATGCAGCAAACGCCATGGGCGCTGATTACAGGGGCATCAGGTCAGATCGGTCAGGCCGTTAGTCTCTCGCTGGCCCAGATAGGAATTCCGCTGGTATTGCATTATCATCAGGCAGGCCACAAGCTGGAACCAATTCTACAGTTCTGTCATGAACGGGGAGTTCCAGCCCTTGCCCTGCAGGCTGACTTGCGCGACGTCCAGCAGATTGCCGCGATGTATCAGCAGATGCCGGTGGAGCCGCTCTTGGTCGTCAACAACGCCTCAGCCGATCACGTCGGACTTTTTTCCGATGTCACGCCGGTCTTGTTTGACGAGCTGGTATCCCTCAATGTGCGCTCCGCTTTTTTTGTGACACAGGCTGCACTTCCCGCCATGCTGCGGGAGCGCTATGGCCGCATCGTGAACATCTCGTCCATCTGGGGATTGACGGGCGGCTCTTGTGAGGTGTTGTATTCCTTGACAAAGGGAGCCGTCAACACCTTTACCAAAGCGCTCGCCAAGGAGCTCGCCCCCAACGGGATTACCGTCAACGCCGTGGCTCCAGGTGCGATTGAGGGCGGCATGATGCAGCGTTTTTCTCCGGACGAGATCGGGATGATTGCCGAAGAAATTCCCGCCAATCGATTGGGTACTCCGGAAGAAGTCGCAGCTGTCGTACGGTTTCTGCTTTCCCCGGAATCGAGCTATCTCACCGGGCAGATCATCAGTCCCAACGGGGGCTGGTACACGTAGGGTGATGGATGCATAATTTCCTCGCGAAGATGGAATTCTACCTGTGTGCGGGCAGAATTCTGTTCGTAAAGATCTGAAGGAGGGAATTCTCGATGTCGGTTCTTGACAATTTTCAAGACTGGAAGCAATTTCTCGGTGAACGTGTAGAGCAGGCGACGCAAGCGGGGATAAAAAGCGATACGCTTCAAAACGTTGCGTATCAAGTCGGAGATTATCTGTCCTCGCAAGTAGAACCGAAAAACGATCAGGAGCGCCTGTTGAAGCAGCTTTGGGAAGCCGGTGATGAAGAGCAAAGACGCGCTCTGGCTGCCATGATGGTAAAACTGGTGCAAAGCCCCGACAATGTCACGCAAGGAAACTGACCCGCAAAATCCCCACAACCTGGGGATTTTTCTTTTCTTTCATTGTCGATTGTTCGGAACGTGTTATACTAAGAAGAGAATTTTGGGTGCTGGAGAGGATCGCCATGGAAGCAAAAGAACAAAAAGAGTGGTACATGGAATACGAAATCTACAGGAACCGTCCTGGTCTGCTCGGTGATGTAGCCTCTATATTGGGAATGCTCAACATTAACATCGTCACGATTAACGGTGTCGAAAACAGTCGGCGCGGAATGTTGATGACAACAGACGACGACGAAAAAATTGAGATCTTGCGCAGCATCGTACAAAAAGTGGACAACATAACCATTACAAGGCTGCGACCGCCAACCATGCTGGACCGTCTGGCGGTTCGCCACGGGCGATACATAGAACGCGACAGTGAGGACAAGAAGACATTTCGCTTTATTCGCGACGAATTGGGCTTGCTCGTTGATTTTATGGCTGAGATCTTGAAAAGGGAAGGACATCAGCTGATCGGCATAAGGGGCATGCCGCGTGTGGGCAAGACTGAATCGATGATTGCTGCCAGCGTGTCCGCCAACAAAAGATGGACGTTCATTTCTTCTACACTGCTGCGGCAAACTGTGCGCAGCTCGCTTGCCGTTGATGAGATGACGCCTGATCATGTATATTTAATAGATGGGATTGTGTCGACACTTCGCTCGACAGAGAAACACCATTCGTTGTTGCGGGAAATCATGAACTTTCCGGCGGCAAAAATTGTTGAACACCCTGATATCTTCGTACGCGAGTCGGAGTACGAACTGTCCGATTTTCACTATATCATCGAGCTGCGCCACCATCCGGATGAGGAGATCACGTACGAGCTGATCACCAATCGCGGTTTTGATACTTTTGAAATGACGTAAGGAGGGTAAGTTGTGTCTGAGCTTGGCCAAGTTCTGCAGAGGGCACGTGAGGAAAAGGGTATCTCACTTGACGACATCCAACGGATCACCAAGATACAGCGACGGTATCTGGAAGCGATAGAGAGGGGGCATTTCCACGTACTTCCCGGCCATTTTTATGCCCGGGCTTTTATCAAAAGCTATGCAGAGGCAGTGGGACTCGACCCCAACCACATCATGAGCCACTTCCAGTCAGATCTCCCGGCTCATCCTCCTCAAGAACAGGTGGAGCGATTGCGGCGCAGACGGGCTGCCGCAGCCAGTCAGCCGCTGCAGGCGGGCCGCTGGGTAACGAAGACACTGCTGGTGCTGTTTATTGCCTTGATTATCGGTGTGATTTACATCGCCGTTGTCAACAGCAACGACCTGGAGACGAGGCCGGTTCCCGGCAACAACAACGCAATCGTCCCGGAAGTGACTCAGCCGCAGGGAGCCGCTGGGACCCCGGTAACGCCGCCCCCGGCCGCTCAAGCACCGCAGCCTCCGGCAACCACTGAACAGCCCCCGTTAACCACACCGGCACCACAGGAGCAGAAACCGGCGCTTGCTTTTGAATCTCAGCAAGGAACGCTGTACAATTACACGCTGGCGGGCGGGGAGAAAATCACGGTAAAACTCAAGGCCGTTCAGGATAAATGCTGGTTTGGAGTTGCCGAAGCAAAAGGAAAGAAGTTTAAAGTAGAGGGAACGCTTCAAAAGGGAGAAGAGAAAGTCGTCGAACTGGGAAAAACCGCTTTCGTCAGACTCGGAAAACCGTCTGCGGTAGAGATGACAGTAAACGATCAACCCGTAGAGACAGCGAAAATGAAGGTTACATCTAACATACAAGTAAAAATCCAACCAACATTGACACAATAGGCGAGCGAAATGCTTGCCTTTTTGCGTGCGCTACTTTTTTTGACACTCCCAAGGGCTTATATTATACTGGATAGGTGTAATCTGGGTAGGTGCGACGTAATTGGAGGAAATCAAATGACAGAAAAGACGCGAGAAAAAGTCGCGATTGTGACGTTGGGCTGTGAGAAAAATCTTGTTGATTCGGACATGATGGCCCATCTGATCGATGAAAAAGGCTACGAATTGGTAGACAATCCGGAAGAAGCAACCGTGGTGATTGTCAATACATGCGGCTTTATTGATGCCGCCAAAGAAGAGTCCGTGAACAAAATCCTGGACATGGCGGATCTGAAAGAGTCGGGCAAGCTGAAATCCCTGGTGGTTGCAGGCTGTCTCACACAAAGATACAAGGAAGATATTCTGCAGGAGATACCGGAAGTAGACGGCATTGTCGGAACAGGGGACTTTATGTCGATTACCGATATCATTGAAGAGTCCCTCGCCGGCAAGAAGCCGATCTATGTGGGAAATCCGGCTTTTACCTACGAGGAAGTCGTAAAGCGAAAAGTGAAAGCCGGCACATACTCCGCCTATATTAAAATTGCCGAGGGCTGCGACAACGCCTGTACGTTTTGCAGCATTCCGCTAATGCGCGGCGCATTCCGCAGCCGCACCATCGAGTCGATCGTGGAGGAAGCCCGCCATCTGGCTGCGCAAGGCATCGTCGAAATCAGTCTGATTGCGCAGGATTCGACGAACTACGGAACCGACATCTACGACGGCAAACACATGCTGCCGGAGCTGTTGAACCGTTTGGCGGAAGTGGAGGGCATCCAGTGGATACGCCTGCATTACGCTTATCCGGGATTTTTTACGGACGAGCTGATTGAAACGTTCGCGGCCAACGCCAAGGTGTGCAAATACATCGACATGCCGCTGCAGCACTCGGAAGACCACATCCTGAAGAAAATGCGGCGCCCAGGCCGTCAGCGCGACATTCGCGAACTGGTGGCGCGAATTCGCAGTCAAGTGCCCGACGTGGCTGTCCGCACGTCGCTGATCGTCGGATTTCCGGGAGAAACGGAAGAAGATTTCCAGAAGCTTTGTGAGTTCGTAAAGGAGATCAAGTTCGACCGTCTGGGTGTCTTTACCTATTCCAACGAAGACGACACGCCGGCGACTCGCCTTCCGGACCACGTGGACGAAGAGACCAAAGAAAAGCGTGCCAACATCCTGATGGAAATTCAGCGGGAGATCGCCGCGGAGCGGAACAGCCGTTTTGTCGGTCAGGAATTGGATGTATTGATCGAGCGGTATGAAGGTCGCAACGACATTTACGTGGGACGTACGCAGTACGACGCGCCTGAGATAGACGGGGAAGTGTTTGTGACCGGCTACAAGGGCGAGCTTGGCAATATTGTGAAAGTGAGGATTACGCATTCGTACGAATACGATTTGGCCGGGGAGGTAGTCTAGGTGAATCTCGCCAACCGCATCACTCTTGCCAGGATTTTCCTGGTGCCAGTTGTCATGTTTTTTTTGCTCGTACGTTATCAATTTGGCTCCTTTACCATTGGCAGCCTGACGATGACGTATAACGAGCTGATTGCGGCATTGGTGTTCATCTTGGCTGCCAGTACGGATGGCCTCGACGGGTATATCGCCCGGAAGCGCAAAATCGTTACCAACTTGGGGAAATTCCTCGATCCATTGGCGGATAAGCTGCTTATTTCCGCCGCTCTTATCTCTCTCGTGGAAATGCAGCGGTTGGAGGCGTGGATTGCCATCGTTATCATCAGCCGTGAATTTGCGGTTACGGGATTGCGGCTGGTGGCGGCTGCGGAAGGGGAGGTTATCGCGGCCAGCGCACTTGGCAAACTGAAAACCTGGGTACAGATCGTCGCGATTACAGCAGTCATTATCCGCAATTTTCCGTTTGAAATTTTTGGCATCCCGTTTGATACCGTGGCGATTTGGGCAATGGTGATCATCACCATTTACTCCGGCTACGACTATTTTGCAAAAAATCGCAATGTCATCCAATACTCCTAATCTAGTGGTATTGGTCTCTTTTTTTCAGTACAAGAGAGAATGGATGATGGGACATGAGAGCGGAAATAATTGCTGTCGGTACGGAACTGTTGCTCGGCCAGATCGCCAATACAAACGCCCAATTCCTTTCGCAAAAACTGGCTGAACTTGGCGTAAACGTTTACTTCCATACAGTTGTGGGCGATAATAGTGAGCGCCTGACTCAAGTAATCAGACAGGCGGCTGAACGGTCGGACCTGATTATCTTTACCGGTGGACTGGGCCCTACCCAGGATGATTTGACGAAGGAAACGGTGGCAGCGCATATCGGCGTCGGCTTGGAAACCGATGCGCTTGCCATGGAGCGGATTCAGTCGTTTTTTGATCAGCGTGGCATTGCCATGACGGAAAACAATCGGAAACAGGCGCTCGTCCTTGAGGGCAGTACCGTTTTTCACAACGACCACGGCATGGCACCGGGAATGGCAGTCAGCCACGAGGAAAAGACCTATGTGCTGTTACCCGGACCGCCGAGCGAATTGTATCCGATGGTGGACCGTTACGTGATGCCGTTTTTGACCGGACTCTTGCCACAAAAGCAGGTGTTTCATTCCCGTGTGCTGCGTTTTTACGGAATCGGGGAATCGGCTTTGGAAGAGCGGCTGCTCGACCTGATCGAGCAGCAATCAAACCCGACCATTGCTCCGTATGCCAAAGAATTCGAGGTCACCCTGCGCATTACGGCACGTGCGGCTACGGTGGAGCAGGCGGAAAGCCTGATTGTCCCCGTGGAAGAGAAGATCCGTGAACGCGTGGGGGAATACGTCTACGCGACAGGTGAGACCTCCCTGAACCAAGTGGTAGTGAAAGAATTGACCGAGCGCGGTGAGACAATAGCTTGCGCGGAGAGCTGTACGGGCGGAACGGTTGCATCCTTGCTCACCTCCGTTCCCGGAAGTTCCGCGGCATTCCACGGAGGGATCGTCTGTTACACCGATGAGGTGAAGCACCAACTGCTCGATATTCCCCAAGACATTTTGGCCACACACGGAGCAATCAGTGAGGCAACAGCCCGCAGGCTGGCTGAAAACGTGCGAGTGAAACTGGGGACAACCCACGGTGTTGCCGTGACAGGCGTGGCAGGCCCTGATCCATCGGAAGGAAAGCCGGTGGGACTGGTGTATATCGGAATAGCCAGCGAAGGCCAGTCTACGATTGTAAAAGAGATTCGACTGGCGGGAAGACGACAGGCGATCATTGGGCGCGCAGCAAAGTTTGCGTTGTTTTACGCGCTTCAACGAATAAAAGAAAGGTGACAAACATGACGATGTTTTCTGATTTTCCTTTACATAAATTGATCCAGCAGGCGATTCATGACATGGGTTTTGAGGAGCCGTCGCCCATTCAGGCGGCGTGCATCCCAAAGGTGCTTGCTGGCGGGGATCTGATCGGGCAAGCTCAAACCGGTACGGGTAAGACGGCTGCTTTCGGTATTCCGTTGATTGAAAAAATCACCCCGGTCAATCGCGTTCAGGCGATCGTGCTGACCCCGACCCGCGAACTGGCCATTCAGGTGGCGGGCGAATTGCTGCGTATCGCGAAGTACAAAAAAATCCGCACCATTCCCATCTACGGCGGCCAGTCAATCGGCCACCAGATCCGTGCGCTCAAGCAAGGAGTACAGGTGGTGGTAGGAACACCGGGCCGCGTGCTGGACCACTTGCGCCGGAAGACGCTGAAACTGGATCACGTGCACACGCTGGTGCTCGACGAAGCGGACGAAATGCTCGACATGGGCTTTATTGACGATATCGAAACGATTATCAACCATCTGCCGGAAGAGCGGCAAACCCTGCTGTTCTCGGCCACCATGCCTCCGGAAATCAAGCGTTTGGCACACCGCTACATGAAACAGCCGGAGACAATCGCAGTCAGTCGTGAGGAAGTGACTGCTCCGCTGATTGAACAAGTGTATTACAAGGTGTTCGAGCGAAACAAAGTGGAGAGTCTCTGCCGTATTCTCGACAGCGAAGACGTGGAGTTGGGCATTATTTTTTGCCGTACCAAGCGCGGGGTTGACGAGTTGACCGAAGTGCTGCAAGCCCGCGGTTACCTGGCCGACGGACTGCATGGCGACCTCTCCCAGGCACAGCGCGACAAGGTGATGAACGCATTCCGCGAAGGTACTATCGAGCTTCTCATTGCCACAGACGTGGCTGCACGCGGTATTGACGTAGGCAACGTGTCACACGTGATCAACTACGACATTCCGCAGGATTCAGAAAGCTACGTTCACCGCATCGGTCGCACCGGTCGAGCCGGGCGCAAGGGAATCGCGATGACACTGGTAACACCGCGCGAGATGCGGCAAATGATGTTCATTCAAAAGCAGACCCGGGCGGAAATCATTTCCCGCAATGTCCCATCGCTTGAAGAAGTGGCAGAACGCAAGCAGGAACAGCTTCGCGAACAGCTTGTTGCGCTCTTGGACAGCGACGGGATCGCCGACATGTACGTCAAAGTGGCTGAATCGCTGATGGACCAATATCCGGCAGAGAAAGTGGCGGCTGCCGCCCTGCACCTCTCCTTCCACAGCGAGATCGGCGATACGGAGGAAACGGAGGCGTACAACTTCGGCGAAACAGGTGCCGCGAAGGGCATGGTACGCTTTTTCCTGAACGTAGGTCGGAACGCCAACGTGAAGCCGCAGGACCTGGTTCGGGAAATCTCGGAATCGGTTGGCATCCCCGGGAAAGCGGTCGGCCGCATCGATATTTTCGAGAACTTCACGTTCGTCGAAGTGCCGGAGGAAGTGGCTCCGTTTGTGTACGAATCGCTGCGCCAGACCCGCATCAACGGCAAGCGGATCAACCTGGAGCCGGCGAAGCCGCGCGGCAAACGTTCGTAATGAGCCTCACCACCACCAGTCCCCCGCCGGGATGTGGTGGTGTTTTCTTTGATGCGAATATTTGTTCGCAAAAAAAGCTTGGCAAATCCTTCTGTCTCGATGTATGATGAAAACAAGAAGTTACGAATGTTGAAAGGGAGTGTATCTCTTGTCAGATCGTCGCGCTGCTTTGGAAAGTGCATTGCGTCAAATAGAAAAACAATTTGGAAAAGGCTCTATCATGAAATTGGGAGATATGGCCAACGTACAGGTTTCCACCGTCTCCAGCGGTGCGCTGGCGCTTGACATCGCGCTCGGCGTGGGCGGCTTCCCGCGTGGACGGATTGTTGAGATTTACGGACCGGAGTCTTCCGGTAAAACAACCGTTGCCTTGCACGCCATCGCGGAAGTGCAAAAGCAAGGCGGACAAGCCGCTTTCATCGATGCGGAGCATGCGCTTGATCCCGTCTATGCTGCAAAGCTTGGCGTGAACATTGAAGAACTGCTGCTTTCCCAGCCGGACACTGGCGAACAGGCGCTGGAAATTGCCGAAGCACTGGTTCGTTCCGGTGCGGTGGACATCATTGTCGTCGACTCGGTAGCTGCGCTCGTTCCGAAGGCAGAGATTGAAGGCGAGATGGGCGATTCTCACGTCGGTCTGCAGGCGCGGCTCATGTCGCAGGCGCTGCGCAAGCTCTCCGGTGCAATCAACAAGTCCAAGACAATTGCCATCTTCATCAACCAGCTGCGCGAGAAAGTGGGAGTCATGTTCGGCAATCCGGAAACCACTCCGGGAGGCCGCGCTCTGAAATTCTACGCCAGCGTTCGACTTGATGTTCGCAAGGCAGAATCAATTAAGGTGGGCAACGACGTGGTCGGCAGCAAAACCAAGATCAAAGTCGTGAAAAACAAGGTGGCACCTCCGTTCAAGACGGCAGAGGTGGACATCATGTACGGTGAAGGCATTTCAAAAGAGGGCAGCATCCTCGATATCGGTGCGGAGATCGACGTGGTTCAAAAGAGCGGCGCCTGGTACTCCTTTAATGACGATCGCCTGGGTCAGGGACGGGAAAACGCGAAGATCTTCCTGAAAGAAAACCCGGCTATTGCGAGCCAGATCGAAGCCAAAGTGCGCGAGTATTTCAGCCTCAACCCGAACTCGATCCCTTCCGCAGAACCAGTACACGATCCGGAGCAGGACGAAGAGCCGGCGTTTGATTTAGACTAATAGGGAAGCTATGCAGCCTGTCTCCATGACAGGCTTTCCTCATTCTCTTCGACGGAAAGGAGCACATGCAGATGAAAAGCGGGCGGATTAGCGCAGTTCATCAGGATACGAAAAACAAGCACCGCTACCACCTTTACGTGGATGACGAGTTTGCCTTTTCCGTCCACGAAGACATTCTGGTGAAATACAACCTTTTGAAGGGAGCGGAACTGGACGAAGCGTTTTGCCGAGAGATCCTGTTGGCCGAAGAAGCACACAAAGCGTATCTTCTGGCGCTACGCTATCTTGGAATCCGGCCCCGCACCGCTCAGCAGGCGATCAAATACCTTCAGGAAAAAGGCTTTTCTCCGGAACTGGCCCAAGACATCTGCGAGCGCTGCAAGCAGCAGGGATACATCAATGACGAAGCCTTTTCCAAGCAATGGGTACAGGAACGGTTGCGATTAAAACCGCGAAGCTCCTATGTGCTGCGCATGGAACTGAAGCAGCTTGGAGTAGCCGGGGAGATTGTTGATGAGGCTGTCGGTTCCATCAGCCGGGAACAGGAACTGGAAGCAGCCCGGAAATTGGTCGCAAAACGATTCCGAAACAGCGACGGTCCGCCGGATTCTGAGACGGAACGCAAGCTGATGGCGATGCTGATGCGAAAGGGATTTTCCTCCTCGATCATCCAGGGACTGCGCCGGGAATGGCGGGAAGGCGGACTCGGCTGACAATGCTTTTTGCATGTTCTTGACAATTCTTGTTCACAAATAATAAAATAGGTGTGTATTTACTTGGTGTTTCATGCCTTTTCGCTAATTCTTTCGCTTGTATGCAATGGAAAAACTGAACATCCGTAGCGCTTTGTACGGATTCAGCGGACCGAGTAGCATCGGTCTTGTTTTTTAGGTTCCTTTGTATAGGCTGCATCATGAACATGCAAATGTGACAACCATGGAAAATGAATGCTTGGAAAGCGGGGAGATGTCTCACAATAAGGAGGTGAAAAGAAAATACGATGAGTGCCATTTTGTTACATCCAATCGTGATTATTTTGTTGCTCGCCATGCTCGGAGTCGGATTCGGCATCGGCTACCTGATTCGCAAATCCATTGCGGAAGCGAAAATCTCCAGTGCGGAGGAAGCCGCCAAGCAGATCGTGGAGGAAGCGAAACGGGATGCCGAAGCAGTGAAGAAGGAAAAGGTGCTGGAAGCGAAGGACGAGGTGTTCAAGCTTCGATCTGAAGCGGAAAATGAGCTGCGCGAACGCCGCAACGAAATTCAGCGCCAGGAGCGTCGTCTGCTGCAAAAGGAGGAGTCGCTCGATCGCAAGCTGGAGCAGCTGGAGCGCAGGGAAGAAGAACTTGTCGAGCGTGACAAGAACGTTGCGGAACTCCAAAGCAAGGCAGAGCAATTATATAAAGCGCAAGTGGCAGAATTGGAACGCATTTCCGGTTTGACCCAGGAGGAAGCGAAGAACATCATTCTGACCAACGTCGAGAATACCGTTCGCCACGAGATGGCGGTCATGATCAAGGAGATTGAAACGCAGGCAAAAGAGGAAGCAGACAAGCGCGCCCGTGAAATCATCACGACGGCGATCCAACGCTGCGCTGCTGATCATGTTGCCGAAACGACCGTCTCGGTTGTGACGCTGCCAAACGACGAGATGAAGGGGCGGATTATCGGTCGAGAAGGGCGCAATATTCGCGCACTGGAGACATTGACCGGTATTGACCTGATTATCGACGACACGCCGGAAGCGGTGATTCTTTCCGGCTTCGATCCGATTCGCCGTGAAATTGCGAAAACCGCCTTGGACAAGCTCGTTGCCGATGGCCGGATCCATCCGGCCCGCATCGAGGAGATGGTGGACAAGGCTCGTCGCGAAGTGGATGAGCGCATCCGTGAATACGGTGAACAAGCTACGTTCGAAACGGACGTTCATGGGCTGCATCCTGATTTGATCAAAATTTTGGGCCGATTGCGCTATCGAACCAGCTACGGTCAAAACGTGCTGAAACACTCGATGGAAGTAGCTCATCTCGCCGGCCTGATGGCGGCTGAGATGAAGGAAGACGTGAAACTGGCGAAACGGGCCGGTCTTCTCCACGACATCGGTAAGGCCATTGACCACGAAGTGGAAGGTTCCCACGTGGAAATCGGTGTGGAATTAGCGAAGAAGTACAATGAGCACCCTGTTGTGATCAACAGTATTGCTTCCCACCACGGGGATACGGAGCCAACCTCCGTGATCGCCATGCTGGTTGGGGCCGCAGATGCATTGTCTGCAGCGCGTCCGGGGGCTCGCCGTGAAACGCTGGAAACCTATATCAAGCGTTTGGAAAAGCTGGAAGAGATTTCAGAGGCGTTTGATGGAGTTGAAAAATCGTACGCGATTCAGGCAGGCCGCGAGATTCGCGTCATGGTTCAGCCTGAAAAAATTGACGATGCGGAAGCGGTTCGTCTGGCAAGGGAAATTACCAAGCGAATTGAAAACGAACTTGACTATCCGGGACATATCAAAGTCACCGTCATCCGCGAAACGCGGGCGGTCGAGTACGCAAAGTAAAGTGGCGCAAGCGCCACTTTCTTTTTTGACTAATCATCAGATACAGCCCCTTGGTAAGAGTTCGGGGCCCCGCCCGGCACAGCGTTAGCTATCGCCGGGTGGGTATTTTAGGTATACTAGGAGTGGGGTGATTCTGCAATGAAGCTGTTGTTTATCGGAGACATCATGGGGGCGCCGGGCCGCGAGATCGTAAAGGAATACCTTCCGCTTCTGAAGCGAAAATTTCAACCTGCATTTATCGTCGCAAACGGGGAAAATTCCGCGCACGGCCGAGGGATCACAGAAAAGATTGCCAAAGAGCTGTTCGATGCGGGCGTCCATGCCATCACATTGGGCAATCACGCCTGGGACAATAAAGAAATCTTTGATTATATCGACAGTGAACCGCGCCTGATCCGTCCCGCCAACTTTCCCGAAGGGGCGCCAGGGAAGGGCATTACATACATCAAACAGCCGGAAGGGGAACTGGCTGTGATCAATCTGCAGGGCCGCGCCTTTTTGCCGCCGCTTGACTGCCCGTTCAACGTGGCTGACCGCTTGGTAGAACAGGCGCGAAAGCGAACAAAACTGATCTTTGTGGACTTTCATGCCGAGGCGACCTCGGAGAAGCAAGCTCTGGCGTGGTACCTCGATGGTCGGATCAGCGCACTGGTGGGGACGCACACGCACGTCCAAACAGGAGACGAACGATTGCTGGCGCAAGGGACCGGCTATTTAAGCGATGTCGGCATGTGCGGACCGATGGACGGCATTCTCGGGATGGAAAGGGAAGCGGTCATCAAGAAGTTTTTGACCCAGCTGCCCGTCCGCTTTGAAGTGGCGACAGGTCCTGCCCAGTTAAACGCTGTCCTGATTACGCTGGATAAGAATACAGGTCAGACAAGGAAGCTGGAGAGAATCAGAATTGACGCCAACCACCCGTTTATGGAATAATATGAATGAGATTTGAATTTTTCGAATCTTTCCTGTGTGAATGCAGGAATTTTTAGGGGTTATGCGAATATCATTCTAATGATAACAGTAATCCTATCAGACGGGAGGTTCAAAAGGATGGAAGTATTAAAAGTTTCAGCAAAGTCTAACCCCAACTCCGTTGCTGGTGCCCTTGCAGGCGTACTTCGCGAACGCGGTGCCGCCGAAATTCAAGCCATTGGCGCTGGGGCACTTAACCAAGCTGTGAAGGCCGTAGCGATCGCACGAGGGTTCGTAGCGCCTAGTGGAGTTGACCTCATCTGCATTCCAGCCTTTACCGATATCGTGATTGATGGAGAAGAGCGGACAGCGATAAAATTGATTGTGGAACCGAGATAAGCGTGCTTCTCGAAGACTGCTTGACCTGCCTGTTTGTTCGTAGAATGAACAGGTTTTTTTCGTGTGCAAAATGGCTTGTACAGCCAGATTAAAGGAAAAAAGGATGAGTGAGATGATCAGAGTATTTGATGCGCACTGCGATGCACTGTCTAAATTATGGGAGGAGCGCGACCTCGATTTTTACCGGGAAAATGAACGGCTCCAGGTCAGTTTTCCCGAAATGGAGAAGGGGAATGTCTCCATACAGGTGCTGGCTTGCTACGTTCCATCCACCATACCATTCGGACGGCGCTACCATGCCGTGCTAGAGATGCTCGATCTCTTCTATGAAAAGGTGGCGGGTGAAAAACTGCTCCCGATTCAGTCCCGAAACGATTTGGAACAATGCGTATTAAAGAATCGGAAAGGGGCTATTCTGTTTGTAGAAGGCGCGCACGCTCTCGAAGAAAGCCTCGTTCAGCTTCGCACCTGGCATCGTCTCGGTGTCAGGGGGATGACACTAACATGGAACCACCGTAATGCCGTGGCAGACGGATGCCATGAACCCAACCCGAGCGGCCTGTCCCTGTTTGGACGAAAAGTAGTCGAAGAAATGAATCGATTGGGTATGATCATTGATGTCTCGCACATCGCGGAACCCGGTTTTTGGGATACGCTGGAGTTGTCTGCCGCTCCGGTCATCGCTTCGCACTCCAACGTGAAGCGGCTGTGTGATCATCCGCGCAACCTGACGGACGAGCAGATGAAAGCCCTGTTTGCCAAAGGAGGCGTGATGGGGTTGACGTTCGTCGACTTTTTCGTTACCAGTGAGAAGCGGAAGGTATGGATTGACGACCTGCTGCGACACCTCGATCACGTTTGTTCCCTGGGCGGGGTGGATCATGTAGGCTTTGGCTCCGACTTTGACGGCATTACCGAGACGTTTGGAGATCTCACACGGGCAGGCGACTATTCGGTGCTGGCAGAGGCACTTCTGAAGCATTACAAAGAGGCGGAAGTGAAGAAATTTATGCATGAAAACTGGTTGCGCGTTTTTCAAAACGTGCTACAATAAAAGCAAGAACATTAATGTACCAAGTTCAACGTTTAATCGAGATCAAAACTAATTTCAGTAAAAGCACTTGCAATTTTGCATAGCTAGGACTACAATTGGTACAGTCTCATGCACAATTTTGTCACATCTCATCGAACCCTGTCGGGTAAGGTGGGGACAGCTTTTCTCACAGTCACTGAAGGGGTGGAATTCGTAATGATTAATCAACTTTCTTGGAAAGTTGGAGGACAGCAAGGGGAGGGTATCGAAAGTACCGGCGAAATCTTCTCGATGGCCATGAACCGGATGGGTTATCATCTGTACAGCTATCGTCATTTCTCCTCCCGAATCAAAGGTGGACACACCAACAATAAAATTCGCGTTAGCACGAAACCAATGCGCGCGATTTCCGATGTACTTGATATTCTCGTCGCGTTTGACCAGGAGACCATTGACGTAAACGCTCACGAACTGCGCGAAGGCGGCGTCATTATTGCAGATGCGAAGTTCAATCCGAAGCTTCCGGAAGGCCTGCAGCCGGTTCGCCTGTTTGCTGTACCCCTGACCGAAATTGCGGAAGAGCTGGGTACATCCCTGATGAAAAACATGGTTTCCATCGGCGCCTCCAGTGCCATTCTCGGAATTTCCGTAGAAAGTTATCGAAACATTGTTGAAGATATGTTCCTCCGCAAAGGCGAAAAAGTGGTCGAAAAGAACATGGAAGCCATTCGCCGCGGATTTGATTTTGTAAATGAACAAACAGGTGGACAACTCCCAGAGTTCCAGCTGGAAAAAGCAGAAGGCCAGAAGCAACTGTTCATGATCGGAAACGACGCGATCGCGTTGGGTGCGGTTGCGGCAGGTTGCCGTTTCATGCCGGCGTATCCGATTACGCCAGCATCTGAAATCATGGAATACCTGATTAAAAAGCTGCCGAAGTTCGGCGGTACCGTTATTCAGACGGAAGACGAGATCGCTGCGATCACTATGGCGATCGGCGCCAATTACGGCGGTGTTCGTGCTCTGACTGCGTCCGCAGGTCCTGGTCTTTCCCTGATGATGGAAGCGATCGGCCTTGCCGGTATGACTGAAACCCCTGTAGTGATTGTGGATACTCAGCGTGGCGGTCCATCCACCGGTCTGCCGACCAAACAGGAGCAATCCGACGTAAATGCAATGATCTATGGCACTCACGGGGAAATCCCGAAAGTTGTCATCGCCCCTAGCACAGTGGAAGAGTGCTTCTATGACACAGTGGAAGCGTTTAACATCGCGGAAGAGTACCAACTGCCAGTCATTGTTTTGACGGACCTGACTCTTTCTCTGAATAAGCAAACCGTAACTCCGTTTGACTACAGCAAGGTGGAAATCCGCCGCGGCAAACTGCTCGCCGGTCAAGAATTGCCGGAGAAAGAGCAAAACGACTTGTTCAAGCGTTACGAACTGACAGAAGACGGCGTATCCCCGCGCGTCATTCCAGGTCAAAAGTACGGTCTGCACCATGTAACAGGTGTTGAACACGATCAAACCGGTCGTCCGTCCGAAAACGCCCTGAACCGTAAGCAGCAAATGGATAAGCGTCTGAAGAAGATGGAAGGCGTACTGAAAAACTTCAAAAACCCTGTCCTGTTCGACGCTGCGCATAACGAACCGGACGTGCTGATCGTGGGTATCAACTCCACTGGCGGCACCATCCAGGAAGCAAAACAACGCCTTGAGAATGAGGGCGTTAAAGTAAATCATGCTCAAATTCGTCTGATCCATCCATTCCCGGCTGAAGTTCTCAAGCCGTATGTGGAAAAGGCAAAGCATGTTGTCGTAGTGGAAAACAACGCGACCGGACAAATCAAGGATCTCATCAAGCTGCATGTAGGTCATGCAGAGAAGATTTCCTCTGTGCTGAAATATGACGGTAACCCGTTCTTGCCGAAAGAAATTTATACAGAAGTGAAGGGGCTGATTAAGCATGGCGACTATGAAAGAGTTTCGCAATAATGTAAAGCCAAACTGGTGTCCAGGCTGTGGTGACTTCTCCGTACAGGCGGCGATTCAACGCGCAGCTGCTAACGTCGGCCTCGAACCTGAACAATTGGCAATCGTTTCCGGTATCGGTTGTTCCGGTCGTATCTCCGGATATGTAAACTGCTACGGCTTCCACGGTATTCACGGCCGTGCACTGCCGATCGCGCAGGGGCTGAAAATGGCCAACCGTGAATTGACGGTGATCGCATCCGGCGGCGACGGCGATGGTTTCGCGATCGGGATGGGGCATACCGTCCATGCGATCCGTCGCAACATGGACATCACCTACATCGTGATGGACAACCAAATCTATGGTCTGACCAAAGGTCAAACCTCTCCGCGTTCGGCGACCGGTTTCGTAACCAAGTCTACACCGGCTGGTTCCATTGAGTCCGCTCTGTCTCCGGTTGAGCTGGCTCTGTCCGTGGGCGCAACATTCGTGGCGCAGTCCTTCTCCAGCGACCTGAAAGGTCTGACCGAGCTGATCGAAATGGGGATCAAGCACAAAGGCTTCTCCCTGATCAACGTATTCAGCCCGTGTGTGACCTACAACAAGGTAAACACCTACGACTGGTTCAAGGAAAATATCGTGCCGGTTGACAGCATCGAAGGCTACGATCCGCACGACCGCATCAAGGCAATGTCTTTCTCCATGCAGTACAAAGGCTTGATTACGGGTCTCATCTATCAAAACACCGAACAAAAATCTTATGAGCAAATGGTACCCGGCTTCAAGGAAGAAGGTCTGGCTGGCCAAGACATTCGTCTCAGCGAAGAAGACTTCGCGAAGCTCGTTGCAGAATTCGCATAAGACGTTGGGTAAAAAGAAACCTCTCCCGTTCGGGGGAGGTTTCTCTTTCTATAATCGGTGCGTCCCCCACCAGGCGAAGCGGTAGCGATTGCCGGGTGGGTTTAAACTGTACGGTTTCGCAACTGACGGTACAGGAGCATGAACAGGAACAATACGACAAACTGCCCGAACAGCGGATACAACAGGCGAAGAAGGGAGCCGAAGCCGACGAAGCTGATCAGATAACAAACGGATAAAATGCCGCAGAGGATAACGGGAGGGCGAAAGCGCGTGAGCTGTTTCAACTGTTCCGCCAATCCGAATACATTTGCTACCAGGGTGGAAAAGATTTCTCCGTAGACGAGCAAGGCAAACAGCGTGGGAATGCCTATTCCCAAACCGTGCAGCAGGGAGATCATCGGCATTTCCGCTTCCAGTATTTCCGGCATGCGCGTTGACAGGGAACAGTACGCAAGGAAGAGGAGCAAACCAATCCCGGCCCCTCCCAGCAATCCGCCCCAGATCAAGGGCCGTTCGCTGCGACTTTGTCTGCCGATGGGAACCAGAACAGCTTGCGTAAGAGAGACGTTTAAGGCAACATAATAAAGAGGTGAACTCAACCATACCCAAGGGCGTACGGTTTCCACGACAACCTCGCCGGTCTCCCACGACTGCGTATAGAGAAAGACGAGAAAGGTAAACAAGATCAACATTGGAACAAACAGGCCATTGACGGAGTGAATGCCCAAGAGTCCGCGTTTGGCTACCACGAAGATCGCCATCATGCTTAACCAGATGCCAATTTGCGGTGACAGGTGAAACGACTCCATAAAAATGGCTCCCGTGGCCGCCAACATGACGGAGGTCGTCCCGAACAAAACAGTGAGAAGCACCATGTTAAAAACGGTACCCACGGTTTTTCCGAACAGGTAGGTGCTGATATCCTGGTAGGATTCCGCCCGGATCCGGTAGGCGATAATCATGACACGTACCCCTGCCCAGATAAAGAGAAAAGCAGCCAAAAGAATTCCCAGCAATCCCCTTGTTCCGTACTGGACGAAGAATTCCACGATTTCTTTCCCGGAAGCAAAACCGGCACCCACGACAGTTCCTATATACGTAAAGGCAATTTGCAAAATTGGTTTCCATGTCGTTTGCATGTCAAACCTCCTGTCCCACCTTAATCCATCCTATGTGAAGGAGCGGTTCATTTATGCGCGTAACTGTATTGGGTTGCCAGTCCCCGTATCCGGGACCGGGTGGAGCGACGCCCGGTTACCTGGTCGAGACGAAAAACCTTTCCCTGCTGTTGGATTGCGGCAGCGGTGTGATTAGCCAACTGGGAAAATACCGTCCGCTTTATCAGCTGGATGCCGTAATCCTGTCCCATTACCATCACGATCATATCGCCGATACAGGTGTGCTGCAGTACGGCATGATGGTGCATCAGTTGTTCGGAGATCGTCCGCAGGATCAACCGCTACCCATTTACGGGCCGAGGGATCCAGAGGTGTCGGAAGGCAACATGAGCTACCGGCAGGCAACCAGCTTTCATCCGATCGACGAAAATACCTCCCTTCGGCTGGGCGACGCAATCCTTACTTTTTTACGGACGGATCATGCCGTACCTTGTTTCGCTGTCAAGATCGAAGCGGATGGCAAAACCTTGGTATACGGCGCAGACAGTGGTCCAAATACGGCGTGGGAAGACTTTGCCGTAAGGGCGGACTTGTTTATCTGCGAGGGCACCTATCTCGATCGAAACAAGCCCAGCCAGCCTAATGGCCACCTCAGCGTGCGGCAAGCTGCGGAAGTGGCAGAGAAATTGCAGTGTCGCTCTCTGATGGTGACGCATCTGTATCATACATACCGATCCGATGAAGTACTGGCGGAAGCCGCCGCATATACCTGTGGTCGTTGCTACGCCGCCGAGATCGGTCTGCAACTGGAACTTTCCTGACAGAAAAGGAGGAAGAGCGTTGTTTCCCAATGTACTGGAAGTAGCAAGACGGCTGATTGCCGAAAGGGTGACAGCGGGAGATCGCGCAATTGATGCGACGATGGGTAACGGTAACGATACCCTGTTTTTGGCCCAACTGGTAGGACGGGAGGGAACCGTCACAGCGTATGACATCCAGCCTCAGGCAATTGAGCGAACGAAAGAACGATTGGAGCGGGAAGGCGTGCTGGAGAGGGTAAGAATCTTCCTGGCGAGCCACGAGGAAATGAGCAAACTTTCGGAGCCGGTAGGGGCGATCATGTTCAATCTCGGGTATCTCCCCGGCGGCAACAAGGACATTACCACCCAAGCGGAGAGTACCCTGCGAGCCATTGAGGCAGGTTTGTCACTGCTGCGCCCGGGAGGCATCATGACCATCATGATCTACTGGGGACATCCTGCCGGTCAGGTGGAAAAGGATGCCGTGGAACAGTATTGTCGGCAGTTGAATCAATCCGAGTACCTCGTGCTGAAGTATCAGTATTTGAATCAACAAAACCAGGCACCGTTTCTGTTGGCCGTTGAGCGCCGTTCCTAGCTGGAACGGCGCTTTTTTGGGGACCCATCCAAAAATAGGCACGCTCTTCCTGCTGATCCCTCATACCCTAACAAGAGAATTTGTTGCAAGCATCCTCCGCGTGACGGAACTGGCTTGCATGGGAGAAAACCGGCGCAGATGCGCCAGCCAGATGGGGGATATACGTGAACAGAGTTGGCATCATGTTAGACTGGTCCATTATGGAAAGTGCCATTCAGGGCAACAAAACGTATGAACACTTGCCTTATTATGTGGAGATAGGCAGCCAACTGGGGCTGGAACCCGTCTTTTTTCACCCGCGGCACGTCAATGTGCAGGCCCAAACTGTAAAAGGATACTTTTGGAACGGAAAAGGGCTAACGCCTCGCGTGACACGGCTCCCCCGCGTGATTCACAACCGGGTGCTGACGGGAGACGCGGCAAGCAGAAGAGTAATCCAGTTTCTGAGCCGGACACGAAAGGTGTTCAATGGTCTGGTTGTGAGGGACAAAGGCAGAGTGCATCACATGTTGTGGAAAAATCCGGAGATACGGAGATACCTGCCTCACACCGTTCCGTACACGCGTGCAAATCTTCTGCAATTTTTGGACCGATACCGCATCGTCTATGTAAAGCCTTCCATAGGCTCTGTGGGGATCGGTGTCGTCCGAATCGAGCGGCAGGGTGACCGATTCCTCTCTGTCGCATCCAAGCATCGGCATTTATTGACAAAGCGGGATCTAATCGGAGAAATCGCCCGCTGGGTGGGAAAGAGAAGGTTTCTCATCCAGCAAGGAGTGCCGTTGGCTCTGTATGAAGGCAGGACGTTCGACATTCGCGTGTCGGTTCAGAAGAACGCGGAGCGACAGTGGACCGTATCCGGCATGGTGGCAAAAGTGGCAAACCAGAAGAACAAGCTGAGTAATCTTTCTCGCGGCGGGAGTGCCGTTCCAATCGCGCAGGCGCTTGCTCCGTCGTTTTCTCAGGAGGAGCACCAGCGAGTCCTGGATGAAATCAGTCAGGCAGCAATTGCCATCGCCAAACAGTACGGGAGTCACTTTCCATCCCTTGCCGATCTGGGGATGGATATGGGCGTGGATCTGCAGGGGAATCCCTATCTGATCGAGGTAAACGTGAGGGATCAACGTTATTCATTTTACAAAGCAGGCGAAATCAACATGTTCGAGCGAACGTACCGCCATCCGATGGAGTATGCAAAGAGCTTGATGGAACAAAAAATCACCTGAGGGATCAGGTGATTTTTCTTTAGGTCAGCTGGCGGAAGTGGCGGTACACCAAAGCCAGTATTGCTTTTCGTGTCAGGATCCCCTGGAAAATCCCCTGATCGTCCTCGATGCAGACAAATGGGTGGTTGATCGAGAGCTCGAGCGCTTTCAAAAAATCGTCGGACTCCTTCATTCGGGGGATATTGGTGTTCATCACATGGTCGACCGTATGCTGGTGCAAGTTTTCATACTCGAAGCGTTCCATTCCCAAAATCTTTTCCAAAATCATGGTTGTGCTGATTTGACCGTGCAGCCGGTACGAGCTGTCCAGTACCGGAATGGCGGAATAGCCGGATTTGATCAGAACAAGCAGAGCGTGTTCCAGCGAATTGCCCAATTGCACGTGAGCGACTTTGGTTGAGGCAATGACCAGGTCTTTGATTTTTGTGTTGAGAAACCGCGCATCCTGATTCAAACAAAGTCCACCACCTTTCCACTCAAATCGATTCTGTTTGAAGCGTACCCTTCTATGATACCGTATGTAGAGTGAGATCGGTAGCCGTACGAGAAAAATGCCTAGCTTGTCGCTAGGCAAAGTATCGAGGTGTGGAACCCATCGTTCCTAGGACTAGTATGCAGGAAATCCCTGTGC
This sequence comes from Brevibacillus soli, assembly GCF_044759095.2. NCBI lineage: Bacteria > Bacillati > Bacillota > Bacilli > Caryophanales > Paenibacillaceae > Brevibacillus > Brevibacillus soli. The sequence continues at coordinate 2,227 of NZ_JBIYSM020000002.1, read as the reverse complement.
AAATACATTAGGAGATTGCAGGAAAGAAGGCGTAACCTTTAGACTGTTTCAAACGTCTTAAAGCAAGATGGAAATTCCTTTTTTTGGAGATGATACGCCATGCTAAAACAGACGTGGAGTTTTCTCTTTATCCTGGTTCTATTTGCAGCAGGGATGGGATCGCTTTTTTGGCAGCAAGTGGAACCGTTGACAGAGGCGTACGCGAGGGAAGAATCGGATGATGATTTCGGTAAGCTGATTGTGCCGGACTGGTTGGCAGATGATTTGCGTGAACGTTTTCCCGAACCCGCCAGATCGATGGTCAGGAAAGAGTTGATCACCGCCGTTCAGATAAACATGGCGCCAAAAACGCCGGAGACCAACCCGGAGCCGGAGATTGCCGCGTACATTTCGTTGGATCGTCTCAACGGAGTATTTGTATTGTACGCGAAACAAAACGGTGCGTACCAGCCTGTCTATACAAAAATGGAGCCGGTTTACGGCCTGCAGGTGATCGGCAAGGGTGAATTTCTGGTGCTGACCAGCGGATTCGGCGGAACCGGCATACAAGACAACAAACTGTACGTCATCCATTGGACGCCTCAGGGCTACGCCGAAGCGTGGAGCGGCGTGGCCCACAGCCATAGGGCACAAGAGACGGTTGACCTCGTCGATGGAAACGTACAGTTTGATTTGAGCAACAACCAAATGGTCTATTTTCGACTGGAGCGCACGCTGGATGCTACCGGAGTGACACTGATGGAAAGAAGCTCATACGAACTGCTCCGGTACAGCGAGGAAACGATGCGTTTTGAAAAATAGCGTTAGGCACTGTGTGTCTTTATGACCAGATTACGGCGCTTCTGCGGTTTCGGGCGTCCACCCCGTGTCCAGTAGGAGAGGAAGGTGTGTTCGTACAGAAAAATACAAAGCGGCGGTGTGATCACAAACATGACTGCAATCAAAACGGGCGTCGACCAGTTCAATCGAAAAATGACATGACTTTCCAGTAAAAACAGGATGAACGGGTGAACCAGATAGATCGCCATATTGTGTTTCGCCAGCTTCGAGAGCCAGCCGCTCAGTACGGGGATGTTGCCGAGAAACGAGGACACCGGGTAGAACGCTGCCAGGAAGCTCGTAGTATAGACGAAGTATAGCGGATGAAAGATGTTCAGGCTGTCCTCATACGTTGCATCGCCGCTTAGGTATCGTGCGGCAATCCACACGGCAAAAATCGTTGTCAAAAGGGAAAACGGCACCCGCAAACGATTCACCCATGTCCGCCAGTTTTCCACGTACAGACCGGCGTAAGCGCCGAGAGAAAAATGAAACAGATACATATAGGCGTAATTTTGCCCATAAATGTAGCTGTGTTGAGCCAATTCCAGAAGCGGATGAGACGTCCAGTCGATCCCAAAGACGAGCGGATCGACAAACAGATAGTGATAGACAAGGTACACACCGATCTGCAAAAAGAACAGAAAAGTGAGGAGCGGGAAGGTTAGATACCGCTCAAACAGCCGCTTGCACAGGAGAAACAGCAGATTCAATTGCAGGTACAGCGGAATGTAATAGAGATGATAGAACGAACTGCCTGTCAGCAGGCTGTCCAAAAACTGCGGAACCAGGACGGTCGGGTCCAGAGACTGCAGTTTGCAAACCGTATAGATGGCGGTCCAGATCACATAAGGCAGAACGATGACCTTCCAGCGTTTTCGCCAGAAGGCTGCCCAGTCCATGTCCTTGTGCTTGTACCAGTAAAACAGCAGCATGCCTGTAGCAAAAATAAAAAGGGAACGACCAAACCTGAACAAGATAATGCCAAGAGCCTCAATGTCGTCATTCCAGGGATATTCTGCCTGAGCCTCGATGAAAAAGCCGAGGATGTGAATCAGCAAGACAGAACATGCGCCAAAGACAAAAAGGGCATTCAGATCCTGAAATGACCCCTTTCGATTGGTATTCATAGTTCCTCCTGATGTTCTCTCCATAGCGCCCTGATTGCTTGGGGCGCTTTTTTGGTGTATGAGAATGAATAAAATTGGACATTCAATACAGCCACTAGGAAAGGGTTCGGGGCCCCGCCCGGCGCAGCGCTAGCTAGTTACTCCTGAAAAAATCGTTTTTTGGCAGAAGCATCTCATTGTGGTGAATCTCAGGGGGCTACCGTGTAACTGTATCCGTTAATCGTTGCTTATTTGGCCATTTGGGCTGCTCTTCTGAGGTTATGAGCCCAGATTCCGAA